>NZ_AXAA01000016.1:0-68466 GCF_000472625.1 Caloramator sp. ALD01 | reverse complement strand
TTAGAGGTTTTAGAAAGAAAAGAATGCTTCAAATAAATATTATTGAGGATATAAGAGATGAGAGATTTACAATAGAAGATACCTGGAATAACCCAGTATTTGAAAAAACTTAATGCAACAATAAAATTGGAAATTAATTATTTAAATTTCTTGGGGTAGGGGGAGTTATAACTATTTTTATAATCTACAGGGATGGCGGAATACCATTTCTTCAATAAGATGTAATAAGATATAATTTCAGTAAAAATAAAAATTCTACTGGAATTTTACTGCGAAATCTCTGCTATATTATAGCTCCCCTTGACAATTTGGACAAACACCATAGAAATATAGTTTATGAGTATTTACTTTGTAGTTGGTGTAATTTTCAACTTCCTCATTTAAATGCTCAAATACAGCATCCTCTATATCGTCAACCCTACCACAGCTTGTGCAGACAATGTGGGGATGAGTATTTACGTTTGCATCAAATCTAAAATTATCTTCTCCTACATTCAATTCTTGTACCAATCCAAGCTCTATTAGAGTTTTTACTGTCTTATAAACTGTTGCAAGGCTCATTGTAGGAAAATCTGGTCTTAATGCTTCATATATCATTTCTGCTGATGGGTGAGATTTGGTTGACTTAAGGTACTTGTATATAGCATATCTTTGTGGTGTCAATTTTAAGTTTTTTTCTTTGAATAATGCAGTTAAATTATCCATCTTCACCATCCTTCTTTAAGGAAAAATATTATCTATTAATATTTTACATCTAATAACATTCTACGTCAAAGGTTTTTGACGTTTAAATATTGTGTAAATTAGTAAAATTAAAGTAATTAATGAAAGAATTGCTGAATATTCACGTATAAGGTTTTTAAACAGTCTTAGCTTATAGAAGTTCCCTGTTAGAAAGTCTAAATTGTAACAGGAGTTTCCTATTAAATCTAATACAAATTTTCCCCACTTTGTTACATAAAGCGTATTAATTTGAACTTGGCTTGAAATAGCCGTAATATTAGTGTATTTGTTTAGAGTGCTTAAGTCAATATTTTTGGACAAAATATTTATTTGATTTTTTTTAAGATAATATTCGGCTGTTGAAGTTAAATCTCTTTGATTTTTAGAATAGTTTATTACAGAGTTTAATGAATTTCCTATATCCTCAAGAAGAACTAAATCGTAATTTTCAAAGCTTCCATGCAGCATATTTAATCCAATTTTATTTTGGTTATACCCTGATAAAAATGCAAATATTATTGTTCTGTCAGGTTTTATTAGCTTTTGATACTGAACTGCACGTATAACTTCAAGCATTATGCTGGAGGTTATCAAGTTGCCAATGTTTGAATTATAAATCTTATCGTCTATTTTATATTCATCATCATAAAAAACTGCAAAGATTATTGGATTATATAGTTTATTTTTCCCTTCTATAACACCATATATGTTTTGAAGTGTTGTTTCCTTTATCTCTGCACCAGATTTTACTCTAACTTCATATCCCTTACTTGTTAAATATTTTAATTCATCATAAACAGTCTGTGATACCAATAATTTAGTTAAACCGTCTTTGTAATTATAGTAGGTTCCATTATATAGATTAGAAGTTAACATTAAATCTCCTTCTTTGACAGGGCTTATAACTGCAGATATTCCTATTTTTTTTAGTTTAATATCTATATTGAATATCTCATAAAGATTTTTATCTTTATATATATCTGTTAATGCTATTGAGGATTTATATTTTACATTATTTAAGTTCTCTGTCTCTATTATCTGCGGTACATCCATATAGATGCCTGGCGATATCGCACCTCTATAATCTTCAAAGTATTCGGTTACATATTCATATCTTTTAACAACCTTACCATACTTTGATATTACTTCAAGGGTAGATTGATGTTTCTTATTTGGCATAAGGGTTGTATATCTATGGATATAGGATTTTTCAGTAGGTTTTAGTCTATTTGATTTAAAAAATTTTTCTATATATGAAGAAGAACTTTTAATATATTCTTCATAATTTTTAGAGCTTTTATACCTGCTATATAATGCGTTGTAATTTGTAAGACAAAAGGACGTAGAAAAACCGTCTGTTTTAAAGTTTTGACCAAGATTTGAAAGAAGTATAATCAATACTAATATAGTTATAAGCAAAAAGTATACCCTTTTACCCCTAAGGTCGTCCATAAAAAAACCTCCCTAAAATATTTTGAAAATTGATAAAATTAATAATTTATGATACAATTAAAATAAGATAATGAAAGTGGTGATGTTTATGTTTATTTATCTTTTTACTTTTATTTTAATGGGTTTTAATATACTTATATGTTGTCATTTTATATTAAATTCACTACTAAAGTCAAACTATTCTTCAGTCTTAAGAATTGATAAAGGAAATATACAGGATAATATGTAGTACAAGTTACTTTAACCGCCTAATAGGCGGTATTATTTTGGTAAAAATATAACAATTAATATAAATAATGTAATAAAATTTTGTTTGAAAAATGTTGAGTTTTTGATAAAATTATTATGGAAAGGAGCGTGGGGATAATGCTTGTGAATGACTGGAAAGAATTTTTGATTCCCTACGAGCAGGCAGTTGAGGAACTAAAGATAAAGTTTAAAAGTATGAGAAAACAATATAGGAGCAAGAAGGAATATTCTCCAATTGAATTTGTTACAGGTAGAGTAAAGGAGATCTCAAGTATACTGGAGAAGGCAAAAAAACTTGACATCCCTCTTAATAAGATAGCAGAAGAAATGGAGGATATAGCTGGTATTAGAATAATGTGTCAATTTGTTGAGGATATATATAAGGTAGTTCAGCTGATTAGGCAGAGGGATGGAAAGGATTTAAAGATTGTATATGAAAAGGACTACGTAAAAAACAAAAAGGAAAGTGGATATAGAAGCTACCACGTAATAATAAAATATCCAGTTCAAACGGCAGATGGAGAGGTAGAAATACTTGCAGAAATACAGATAAGAACTCTTGCAATGAACTTTTGGGCTACAGTTGAACATTCATTAAATTATAAATATAAGCAAAGCATTCCAACTGAAGTAAAGGAAAGGTTAAAGAGGGCGGCAGAGCTTGCATTTCTTTTAGATGAAGAAATGTCTGAGATAAAAGAGGAAATAATTGAGGCTCAAAAGATGTTTGAGGAAAAGTCAAGTATTATATCTGATATACTTGATAATATAATTACACTTTACTCACTTGGTAAGATATCAGAGTCAACAGATTACCAAGATAGATTTAATAGGCTGCTTGAGTCGGGGGATATAATTGAATTTAAAAAACTTCTTGATGAGATTAAAAAGAAGGTACAACAGTATAGATTGGAACAATTCCAAATTGAGGAGTAGGTTTGTTAGGCATCAGAATAAATTCATTTAGTAAATTTATTCTGATGCCTATATTTATTTTATATTATTGAATTTGCCTTTGAAGTTAACCTTATTCCAACCTTTCCTCTGCTTGTCTCTATATATCCGTTTTGTTGTAATATATTTAGCTTGCTTCTTATCTGCTGTTCTGAAAGGTTTAAACCGCATTCAAAGGAGAGCTCCGATAGAGTTTTTCTTCCAATTATTTTTCTATTTGCGTTAAAATCCTTTATAGTTTTTAGGATAAAAACTTCTATATCGTCAAGACTACAGTGTCTTTTTGTAGAAATTAAATCTTCAGGGAGGTGGTGAGGCTTTATAACATCATCTTCTATAATTGCAAGTATGTATTCAACTGTATTTTCCAGTTCACGAACATTACCAGGCCAGTTGTAGGATAAAAGTATATCCTTTACCTCCTTTGATACTTCAAGTGGGTATTCTGATTTTTTATCCAAAAAGTAGTTGAATAGATGAAGGATATCATCCCTTCTATCTCTTAATGGAGGTAATTTTATATAGAGCTTTTTTAGCCTGTAGTAGAGATCCTCTCGAAATTTCCCCTCCCTCACAAGTGTAAAAAGATCCTTATTTGTTGCAGCAATTATTCTAACATCAATAGGTATAGGCATACTTCCGCCAACCTTTAAAATCTCCTTTTCTTGAAGAACCCTCAATAGCCTTAACTGTATTTTGGGAGTTATATCGCCAATTTCATCTAAAAATATAGTTCCTCCATTTGCTATTTCAAATAGCCCTATTTTTCCACCCTTTTTAGCACCTGTGAAGGCACCTTCCTCGTATCCAAATAATTCACTCTCTATTATTTCTTCAGGAAGTGATGCAAAATTTATTGCTAAAAATGGGGCATTTTTACGCTTGGAGTAGTTGTGGATAGAACTTGCAAATAGTTCTTTTCCTGTACCGCTCTCACCTGTTATTAGAATGCTAAAATCACTTTGGGACAATTTTTTACTTATGTTTATTAGATCCTTCATAACAGGGCTTTTATGTATTATGTTTTCAAAGGAGTATTTTGCAACATACCCTCTATTTTTGATTTCTTTTCTAAGTTTATTTTCTATATTAATTCTTTCTCTTGCGTTCTTTAAAATACAAATGCTAAGTTCGGGCTCATAGCTTAATTCCTTTATTGCTATATATTCACATCCGTTAAAATAGAGTATAGATTCGCTTGATTTTTGATTAGATATAAATGATTTAATTTTATATAGATTATCATCATAATCCTCTGTCTGCATAAGCTTCCTTGCAGAGTTATTTATGAATTTCATATCTAAATTTCCATCAAAACATATTATTGCATCATCAATATGGTTTATAAGGCGAGTGAGAAGTTCATTCAATTCCTTAATGTTTTTGTTTTTTGTATAGAGTTCTCTACTTAGGGAGATTATTTTGTTTATATATCGGGCTGATATGTTGTGGGATTTTTTGTTGAGCATTGAAAGGTTTGAGAGTATTTCTACGATTGTTGTTATATCAATTATTCTTGGCCCAATGTCAATTACATTTTTAATGTTATGGGGTACAAGATGTGGTTCTCCAGGGGTTATTGCATATTTATAATTTGATGTATCTATATTTAAATTTGGATAGTAGGGAGTGTAGTTTATAAAGTCAAATCCAAAGTTTTTTAATAGTTCAATTGATTCAATTGCTGTTTCATAGGTGTCGTTTACTAAAAGTACGTTTTCATTTGGGTTTATATATAGTATTTTATCAAGATTCGATAGGTTTAGGGTTCTTCTTGCAACAATTATTTTGCAGTTATCCCTAATTAAAGGTTTGACTGAGTCGAGTATAAGAGGGGATGTTACAAGTACAAGTGAATTTGATATGGGATGAAGAATATCATCATCTGTTGCAAAGGCTGAAATTTCAAGATTATCCCCCAAAAGAGTAGTGATTTGGTCTACAATTTCCTTTTTAGTTGATGAGGTTCCAGAAAATATAACGAGCTTATTCATAACCCACCCCCAAATTTAATAGAGCCTTAAGTACAGATAAGCAACATTCATCATCCTTTTTAAGAGTAGGATGGTGAATGTTGCTATTTTTATTTTGAGTTTTATATTATTTTATTTATATTAAGGGATTTATAAAACAATATTACATCTTTTCAACTACATCAATTCCAAGTAGTGCAAGTCCGTTTTTAATAACAAATGTTGAAGCTTCAACTAATTTTAATCTTGCAGCCTTTAGCCCCTCATCTTCACAGGATAGTATTGGACATAGGTTGTAGAATTTGTTGAAGGCCTTTGCAACGTCTATTATATATCTTGTAACTATTGATGGTTCGTATTTTTCAATTGCAAGAAGTATAGCTTCATTGAAGGATGCAAGTAATTTTACAAGTTCAAATTCCTCTTGAGAAGAAAGCTTTGTAAAATCAGCTGATGTATTAAGTTTTTCCTCCTCTGCACGACGAAGTATGCTCTTTGCCCTTGCATAGGAGTATTGAACGTATGGTCCTGTTTCACCATCAAAGCTTAATATATCATCAAAGTTGAATATGATTTCTCTTTCTCTGTTGTTCTTTAGGTAAGTAAATATTACAGCACCAAGTCCAACTTTCTTCGCAACCTCATCTTTATTTTCAAGTGATGGGTTCTTTTCTTCAATAGCCTGTTTTGCACGTGCTATTCCTTCGTTTAGAAGGTCTTCAAGGAATATTACATCTCCCTTTCTTGTTGAAAGTTTTTTATCGGCAAATTTAACAAGACCAAATCCAACGTGAACACAGTTGTCTGCCCAATCATATCCCATAAGCTTTAGAGTGGTGAAGACTTGTTTAAAGTGTAGAGACTGATCCATACCAACTACATAGATATTCTTATAAAAGTCGTAGGTCTTTTTTCTATAGATTGCTGCAGCAAGGTCGCGTGTTGCATAAATTGATGCACCATCAGCCTTTAATATTATACAAGGAGGCATATTGTATTCATCAAGATTTACAACCTGTGCTCCCTTACTTTCTACAAGAAGATTTTTTTGCTTTAACTCTTCAACAACTGCATCCATTTTATCGTTGTAGAAGCTCTCACCTGCATAGGAGTCAAACTTTATATTTAACATATCATATATTCTATTGAATTCCATAAGGCTTACATCTTTTATCTTCTGCCATAGTTTAACCTCTTTTTCGTGTCCATCTTCAAGATTTTTAAAGTGTTGTCTTGCAATATCCTCAAGGGATGGATCTTTTTCTGCCTCATCGTGGAATTTAACATATATTCTAAGAAGTTCCTTAATAGGTTCCTTTTGTAGTGCCTCTTCATCCACCCAGCGTTCGTATGCTGCAATTAGCTTTCCGAATTGTGTTCCCCAGTCTCCAAGATGGTTTATACCTACACAGTTATATCCCTGTGAAGAAAGTATTTTGTATAGAGAATTTCCTATTGCTGTTGAACATAGGTGTCCAACGTGGAAGGGTTTTGCAATGTTTGGTGATGAGAAGTCTATTGTAACAGTTTTGCCTTCACCTATTTTAGAATGACCATAGTTTTCCCCTTCAGTTAATATTTTTTCTATAACACCCTTTGAGAAGGAGGCCTTATCCACGAAAAAGTTTAGATATCCTCCAACTGTTTCAACCTTTTCCAATCCATCTTTATCTATTTTTTCGGATAGTTCCTGTGCAATTAAATTTGGAGCCTTTCTAAATACCTTTGCAAGTTGGAAACAAGGAAATGCAAAATCCCCCATTTCAGGTTTTGGTGGGATTTCAATAAGTTTTTGTACATCGTCAACATTAAGTTCTGCAGCCTTTGCAATCTTTTCTGCAATTATTAACTTATAGTTCATTTTTACACCTCCGATATATGTAGAATATTGTTTACATTGTCTAATAAAAATGGAAATAAAAAAAACCGCCTCTATAATAGAGGCGGTTGTCCGCGGTACCACTCTAATTGGCTAAAAGCCCACTTATTTAGATAACCCACAGGGGTCTTACCATACTTGCAGATGCTTTCTGGCAGAGTCTCCAAGGCTCTTTTCCCAAAAGGTCTGTGTAGAGCTTCCACCGTCCTCTACTCGCTAAGACAGATGTCTTAAGGTACTCCTCCTCTTCATAGACTTTTAAATATTGAGTTTTAAACATTATTATAAAATATTAATTGCAATAATTCAAGGTTTATCTGTTGGGATTTACCTTATTTTCATTGCCATTTAAAAGTCTTTTGATATTGCTTCTATGTAGATATACTATAAAAAGTGAAAGTGCTAAAAGAACGATTAAAAGTTTTACATTTTTGTATTTGTAGAAGAAAATTAGAGTAATTATAAAACAGGAGAGCATTGATGCAACTGATACATAGTTGGTGGCGTGCTTTAATATTTTCCAAATAACTAAAAGTACAATACCAAGTAAAAAGTCGAGTGCAAATATTATTCCAAAGAAGGATGAAACACCTTTGCCTCCCTTGAATTTTGCAAATATAGGGTAACAATGTCCAAGTAGGGCACATATCCCAACGAATGCAGCAGCCTCCATAGATAGATATTGCTTTGCTATAAGTACAGGTAGGAAGACCTTAATTACATCAATAAAGGAGACTACAAATCCTGCCTTTTTTCCAAGAACTCTTCCTGCATTTGTTCCACCCATATTCTTAGAACCGTGTTCTCTTATATCAATATTATAAAAGGTTTTGCCAATTACCACACCTGTTGGGAAAGAGCCGCAGAGGTAGGCTGTAATAAAAAATAATAAGTTCTTCATTTTTACCTCCATTTGTTTTAAATTATGATATATATATTTTATATTATATTTAACAGATATGACAAGGATGTTTTTTTGGTTGTTATTGGCGAAAATATAATTAAAAATTTAACCAAATATAGGCTATTATAGGGTAATAAAAAGAGCATAGAAGAGTTGATTTATTATATACGTATTTTTTAAAAATTAAAAACAAGATTGGCATAGTTGTTGCTTAATATATTTTAAATTTATTTAAAAAGGAGAGGTTGAGATGCTTATATTTATAAAAAATATAGAGGTTTATTCTCCAGAATATAAAGGTAAGAAAAATATATTGATATTGGATGATAAAATTGCCTATATTGGAGATGACGATATTGATTTAAAACTACCTTTTCCTGTAAAGGTGATTGATGGCTCAAAGTATTATGCCTTTCCTGGATTTATTGATGGCCACGTACATATAACAGGTGGTGGAGGAGAGGGAGGATTTGCAACAAGAACTCCTGAGATAGTTTTATCGGACATTATAAAAGGAGGTATTACAACAATAGTAGGTTGCCTTGGAACTGATGGTGTTACAAGAAGTATGGAAAACCTTTATGCAAAGGCAAAGGCACTTGAGGAGGAGGGAGTAAGCACATATATCTACACAGGTTCCTATAGGGTTCCTACAACTACTTTAACAGGAAGTGTTATGAAGGATATTATGATGATAGATAAGGTTATTGGAGTTGGAGAGGTTGCACTATCCGACCACAGGTCGTCACAGCCAAGCATAGATGAAATAAAAAGGCTTACTGCAGATGCAAGGGTTGGAGGAATTCTCTCTAAAAAGGCTGGAGTTGTAAATATTCATTTAGGTGATGGAGATAGGATGTTAGGTTATTTGAAGGAGATAGTAGATACAACTGAAATACCAATAACACAATTTTGGCCAACACACATAAACAGAAATCCAAGCCTCTTTAAAGAGGGGATTGAATATGCAAAGAAGGGTGGATTTATTGATTTTACAACAAGTTCAGATCCAGTGTTTTGGGAAGAGGGAGAAGTAAAGGCAAGTAGGGCCATTAGAATTTGTCTTGAAGAGGGCGTAGGGGAGGAGAATATAACATTAACTTCGGACGGTCAGGGAAGCCTTCCTCAATTTAATGAGAAGGGTGAGTTTGTAAAGCTTGGTATAGGAAGGGTTACTTCGCTGTATAAAGAGGTTAGGGATGCAGTACTTGAAGATAAGGTTCCTATAGATAAGGCTTTAAAATGTATAACAAAAAATCCAGCAAGGATATTAAAGCTAAATAACAAGGGAAGAGTAGATGTTAATATGGATGCAGATTTAGTTTTAGTGGATAAGGATAGTTTAGAAATAGAAACAGTTATTGCAATGGGAAAAATTTTAATGGAGGATAAAAATATTTTATTTAGGGGAACATTTGAATAAAATTTTAGAGTAAATGACAACCTCATCAAAAAAGAGTTATAAATTGATGGGGTTTTATTTTTTGAAAAGAATTGATTAACAAGTTAATGTAAATATTGTAATAAAATCTATATTAATGTATAATTATGGTATGTTTATTGGGGGGTGTATTATGAGAATAAAAAGAAATTATGTGATATTTGGACTTTTTCTATGGATTGCAGCGTGGGTTGGTAACGTATATTATTTTAAAGTTTTAAAGGAACCTTTCTTTTTAAAACATTATTATGAGGTAAGAGAGGGAATGCAAACTATTAGTCTTTATTATATAGATATGGCTAATAGGGAGGATAACATAACCTCTATATATTTTCCTGAAATTGATTATAAACCAGTTATATTAAATAAAACAATTAGTATACATTCAGGAAATTATGATTTAAAGTGTATAGAATTAAATCTATTGCAGGGAGATGACAAGGAAATTTTAGATAAAATTAAAAATACACTTGTTACTAAGAGTGAGGTTGAATATAAAAATGGAGAAAAAAGAGTTATTGACATAGGAAGAATTTATATATATACAGAAAATAAAATAAACAGCGATATTTTAAGCTTTAGATCAATAAGTAGTATTTCAGGTGGTAGAACGATAGCTACATTTAGAGCCAATGATAACTTAAAGATAAAAAAATTGAACTATGAGTTTATGGATATGGATGGTCTATTAGGACTAAAGGTTAATGGTAAAGTGGTTAATGGTGATGAGCCTTCAACAATAATAGCAAAGGATGAAGAGTTAACGGTAGAAGCAAACTTTGAATTTAATAAAGAAAGTAGTATGAAATACAATGTATATAACTTTTTTGTGAATGTAGAATTTGAAACTTTAGATGGTAAAATGGGTGTTAACTCCTTTGCAGTAAATAATCAGTTTATAGGCAAGGATATCTTTAATGCACTTAAATATTCAAAAAGTGGGGTGAATAAATAGATGAATAAAGGAGCATATAAATATCTTTTTTGGGGTATGATGTATATATTTTTGAATATTCATATAGGATATTTAAATATACTTCCTAATTTTGTTGGATATATATTTATTCTTTATTCACTAAACTTGTTATCTGGTGAAATAGAAATTTTAAACAAGGCAAAATTACCAACAATAGTGTTAATTCCAATAGGAATAAAGGACATTCTTGAGCAGAATTATTTATACAAATTACTTGAAACGCAGTATAGTATAATTATTTTGAAGTTCTTAAATTCTTTAGAAGTGGTTTTATTTTTATATGTTCTTTATATTTTATGTCAAGGAATTTCTTCTGTTTTAAGGGATAGAGGACTTTTAAAAATAGAAAAATCCATAAATAATGCATTTAGAACATTTTTTATATTTTCAGTTTTAGTTATATTTTTTGATCCATTTTCCTTAAATCTTCCTTTGGAATTTGGGTATATTGCCATTATTTCTGCAATTGTATGTTGTATTATAGGGCTGTATTTAGGGTATCTTTTTAAAAAGATTGGAGATGCGATATAAGAATAAATTGAAATTTTAAAATAATTAGTGATAGATGTTTCTTAACTTTAGTAAGTGATTGTTAAACTATAATTAGTAAGTAACATAAAATTTATTTAGTCTATTATTAAATATATAGGTGGTTTGATTTTAAAAAAGCCCCATGAAAGGATTTCAATAGGCTTTTTCATGAGCTTTAGCAATTCTTAGCTTTTCGGCTTTGAAAAGTCCGTAATTCGGCACAGGACGTGCCGAGCCGAGCGGCCATCAGGACGATGGCATCGCGAGGGTAGGACTTTTTCAAACAAAGAAAAACTTAGAATTGCTTAGCGAAATGAATGAATGCCTTAAAATCCTTCATGGGGCTAATCAATATATAACTTTTTCAACAATCTATAATTTATATATAAATTATAGCATATCTATTTACCCATAATTTTATATATTGCATCAAGGGTATATTTTACCTCTTCTTCTGTATTCATATGGCCAAAGCTAAACCTTACTGTTCCCTTTGGGAATGTGTTTAGTGTCTTATGGGCAGATGGTGCACAGTGTAGCCCAACCCTTGTCATAATTCCATAATCTCTATCTAATAAAAAGGCAACCTCTGAATTGTCTATATCTTCAAAGCAGAGTGAGACAACAGGAGCCCTATTTTTAATATCTTCGTATCCAATTAGCTTTATTCCATCTATGTTCTTTACCCCATCTATAAATAATTTAGTTAAATAAAGTTCTTTTTCTCTAATTGCCTTTGTTGTTTCCTTCTGTATGTATTTTAATGATGCATTAAGTCCATATATTGCAGGAAGGCAAAGGGTTCCTGCCTCAAATTTATCGGGAAGATATTCAGGTTGCTCTTCGGATTCAGAGAGGCTTCCTGTTCCACCTTCAATTAATGGGGTTATTTTTGATGCAAATTCGTTTGTTATAATAAAACCTCCTATTCCTTGAGGTCCAAGAAGTCCCTTGTGACCTGTAAAACATAATGCACTTAGATTTGCTTTTTTAAAGTCTATGTCAAATACTCCTGCAGTTTGAGCACTATCTAAAACAAAATGAATATTATATTTTTTAAAAATAGAGCCAAGTTTTTCTATATCCTGCATTGTACCACAAACATTTGAGGCGTGGGATATTACTGCCATCTTTGTATTTGGCTTGATTAAGCCTTCAACCACATCATAGTCTATTTGACCAAATACATCACAGGGTATTTTCGTGAATTCAATTCCTAATTTTTTAAGGCTATTAAGTGGCCTCATTACTGCGTTGTGTTCCATAGAAGATACCAGAATATGGTCACCAGGTTTTAAAAATCCCTTTAAAAGCATATTTAAACTTTGGGTTATGTTCATAGTAAAGACTGTGGATAGAGGATTGTTAAATTTAAATAGGTTGCATAGAAGTTCCCTTGTTTCATATACTATCTGTGCCGCAGAGTAGGAATTTTGATAGCTTCCACGTCCAACGTTACTTCCTATATTTTCTATAAAATCACATACAGCTTTTGAAACACATTCTGGTTTTGGGTATGTGGTAGCAGCATTATCTAAGTATACTCTTTTCACTGTATCACTCCTTTAGGTAAATGTGTCAATTATATTTTAACATATTATTAATATTAATTTGTAATTTTTTATATAATGTTATAAAATAAAAATAAAAAGGGGTTGATAAGATGAGCAAGCCGCTAATAGGGATAACTTGTGACTATATGATTTCAGATAAGGATTTATCTTTAGGGCAGGAGAGAAATTATGTTGCAAAGGACTTTATTGATGTAGTTATGGAGGCTGGAGGAGTACCAGTTTTAATTCCTATTATAAACAGTGAAGAGGATTTATTAAAGATAATGGATACATTAGATGGAATTATATTATCTGGTGGTTCAGATGTAAATCCAATATACTATGGAGAAGAGCCATCCCTTCATGTTGGTTTTACATATACTCCAAGGGATTTGTGTGAACTTTTTATAGTAAAGGCGGCAATAGAGAAGGATATGCCTATACTTGGAATTAGCAGAGGTCAACAGATAATAACTGTTGCCTTTGGAGGAAAGCTATATCAAGATATAAGTGATGTTGAGGGAACATATATTAATCACTTTCAAAGGGCAGGGATACACGATATAGGCCATTATGTTGATATAAAGAAGGGTACAAAGCTTTATGAGGTGTTTGATACTGAGAGGATATTAGTAAATAGTTTCCACCATCAATCTGCAAAGGTAGTGCCGAAGAATTTTATAGTATCTGCCTATTCATCAGATGGGGTAATTGAGGCTATAGAGCATGAAAGTAAACCTATTATGGCAGTCCAATGGCATCCAGAGCTTATGGCAAAGAAGCATCCAGTTATGACAAGGTTATTTGAGTATTTTGTAAAGCAGTGTGTATAAAAAAGAAGACACAAGGCGATACGTGCCTTGTCAATCTGTTGAAAAAGTTATTTATTGATTAGCCCCATGAAGGATTTTAAGGCATTCGTTCATTTCGCTGAGCAATTCTAAACTTTTCTTTGTTTAAAAAAGTCCTACCTTCGCGATGCCATCGTCCTGATGGCCGCTCGGCTCGGCACGTCCTGTGCCGAATTTAGGACTTTTTTAAAGTCGAAAAGCTAAGAATTGCTAAAGCTCATGAAAGAGCCCAATAAAATCCTTTCATGGGGCTTCTTCATACTTTAGCTAACAAGTGGGTTTGTCAACAATCTCACAAGGTGATGGGCACCTTATTATGCGTTAGTTGGAGGAGTAAATACTCTTGTGGAAAGTTGCTCGTCGACAGAATAAAGAGCACTTACATCATTTCCTATTCTTTCAAGCTTTTTAATTAGTGAATTAACGGTAGCTTCTTCCTCAACCTGTTCGTCAATAAACCACTTTAAGAGGCTCATTGTTGCGTGTTCTCTCTCTTCAAGTGCAATATCCATTAGTTCATATATTCTCTTAGTTACCTTCTTTTCGTGTTCAAGGGCTGCCTTTAGAGCATCAAGGGCAGAACTATATTCATTTTCTACATCTGGTATTCCTTTGAAGAAAATTCTTCCCTCCATTTCGTTTATGTAAGAATAGAACTTCATTGCGTGGAACTTTTCTTCTTCTGCTTGAACTCTAAAGAAGTTTGCAAATCCAGGTAAATCAATTGATTCAAAATATGCTGACATAGCAAGATAAATATGTGATGAATAGAATTCAAAGTTCATTTGGTCGTTTAGTTTTTCGAATAATCTTTGTGATACCATAATAGTACCTCCTTTGTAAAAATAATTTATGGATAATAATTATATAATAACATTAATTTTCTAAAAAGTACAGTTGCTTAGTTAATAAATTATAATATTACATATTATTCAGATTGTTGACAAACTTGTTTGGTAGCTAAAACCTGAAAAAGCCCCATGAAAGGATTTCAAAAGGGCATATTTCATGAGCTTTAGCAATTATTGCTTTTCGACTTTGAAAAAGTCCNNAATTCGGCACAGGACGTGCCGAGCCGAGCGGCCATCAGGACGATGGCATCGCGAGGGTAGGACTTTTTCAAACAAAGAAAAGCTTAGAATTGCTTAGCGAAATGAATCGATGCCCCAAAATCCTTCATGGGGCTAATCAATATATAACTTTTTCAACAGCCTGTATAATATTACATATTATTGTAAGCACAGAGGGTAGAGGTTTTAGTTTAATTATAAAATTGTGTTTGAAAGTATTATTAATGAAATTGGCTGAACTTCTATTGATGATTGGAAGCTTTTCTGTGGAGTATCGTATATATTGTTTTTATCTACATATAAGTACCAATTGCCTTCAGGAAGATTAAGCTTTACTGTATTATTGTTTGCATTGTAAATTATAATTATATCCTTAAAACTATCATAATTAGCATAGTCCTTTAGCATAAACATAACAGTATTTTTAGGTGTTTCAAAAAATTCAATGTGTTTTTCTATAAGTTCTCTATCCTTCATTCTTATGGCAGGGTGTTTTTTTCTAAAATTAACAAGTCCCTTTAGATAATTGTAAACATCAATGTTTTTAACCTTAAGACTCCAATCCACCTTATTTATTTCATCCTTTGCGTTGTAGCTATTTTCAACACCTTTTTTGGTTCTTAAAAATTCATCTCCAGAATGAATAAAGGGTACACCCTGTGATGTTAAAACAATGGAGTAGGCCAATTTATGCATACTTTTTAAATCTTCAAAACTATCCTTTGCATTAGATATATTAAGTTTATCCCATAAAGTATGGTTGTCGTGGCAGGATATGTAGTTTATGTTTTGGCAAGGTGTTACATAAAGATTAGGAAGTCCCTTTACACATTCCTTTATTGTATCTTCAAGATCTGAGGCTCCGCTTACAAACCCCTTTTCCTTATATTCAAATACACTACCACGAACGGAATTTCTTATTGTATCATTGAAGAATCCTATTCCTAAAAGTTTACTTGAGTTTTTCTGTATAGCTCTTTTTTCTTCTTCTATTCCTGTTGGTATATTCCAGCCCTCTCCATATATCATTGCATATGGATTTATTTTTAATACTTCATCTCTTACACGGTTCATCGTTTCTACATCGTGAAGCCCCATTAAGTCAAATCTATATCCATCTATATGATAT
The DNA here is from genome assembly GCF_000472625.1 of Caloramator sp. ALD01. NCBI lineage: Bacteria > Bacillati > Bacillota > Clostridia > Eubacteriales > Clostridiaceae > Caloramator > Caloramator sp. ALD01. The sequence continues at coordinate 52,781 of NZ_AXAA01000016.1, read as the reverse complement.
TCTTTAGTCCAATATTTTACAGAGTCTACTATAAATCTTCGCATCATATAATTTTCAGATGCTGTGTCATTTCCACAACCGCTTCCATTTATAAAGCTTCCATCAAGATTTTTTCTGAAATAATAACCTGGTACTAATCCTTCAAAATGTGTCTGCTGTGCTTCATACATATGGTTATATACAACGTCCATATTAATTCCAATTCCAATGCTATGTAGTTTTTGAATTAATTTTTTTAGTTCTATTATCCTACTCTTTGGTGAAAATGGGTTTATTGAATAGGAACCTTCTGGACAGTTGTAGTTTTGAGGATCATACCCCCAATTATATTTATCAAGAGGGTATTTTTCATCAACACTTTTATAGCTAAAATCATACATAGGCATTATTTGTACGTGGGTTATACCAAAATCCTTTATATGGGAAAGGGCTGTTTGTACTCCCTCAAAGGCTGTATTTTCTTCTGTTAGGCCTAAAAACTTTCCTTTAAGATTTACACTACTTGTAGAATCAATTGTAAAATCCCTTATACTGAGCTCATAAACTATTGCGTCAACGTTTGCATTTAATTTAATATACCTATCTTCCTCAAACCCTTCAGGATTTGTTGATTTTAAATCAACTACTGCACCTCTTAGTCCATTTACTCCAACTGCATAGGCATATGGGTCAACTACAATGTTTCTTTTCCCAAATACAAAGGCTTCATAATTATAAAAAATTCCATCCAAATCACCGTTGACTTTTGTGTAATAAACCCCCTTATCTAATTTTTTCATTTCATATACTTCGGGTTCTTCATCTATAGTTGGGTCAAAATTTTTATAAAGTAGAAGGTTTATTTTTTCTGCCACAGGTGACCAAACATAAAACTCTGTAAATTCTTTATTATAAATATATCCCAGCGGACCATCATAGGCATAAATAAGATTAAATTCATCTGTTTTAAATAGAGGAGAGTAATTTACGTTAAGCAAATATCCTTCTATTAAAATATGGCATTGCTTTTTAATATCAATATGACCTTTTATGTTTATACATATGTCGTCTCCACAAAGGTTAATTCTTTGTATTTCGTGGTTTATGTCCTTTTGAAATATTTTTATTCTGGTATTCTTGTTTATTCTTATTTTATTTTCTTTGATTCCGTGTACTACTATTTGGCTAAAGCTCTTTAGGTATGAAAATAACATATTTATTTCTCCCTTCAAAATATAGTGTCTTTTACTATTTTATATTTTTTTTATAAAAAAAGGAATATACAAAGTTAATAACTTTTTGGCTGTTTAAAAAGTTATATATTGATTAACCCCATAAAGGACTTCTTGGGCATCCATTCTGCGGCTTTAGCAATTCTAAGCTTTTTTGTTAGAAATAGTTCTATATTGCAGTGTCAATGTCTCCCCCCTATTTTTTATACTAATATCAACAAATATTTGTTAAATTAAATTAATATAAAATATAAATACAATAAAAAATAATGCGAAAAATTAAAATTAGAGGTAAAATATTTATGGTGTGTTAACTATTTAACAAGTATTTAGGGGGGATTATATGATAAACCTAACCATTGATGGAGTTAAAATTTCAGTTGAAGAAGGAACGACCATACTTGAAGCTGCAAGATTGCTTGGGAAAGATATTCCAACTCTATGTCACGATGAAAGATTAAAGCCCCACGGTGCTTGCAGAATATGTGTTGTTGAGGTTGAAGGAGCAAAAAGCCTTTTGGCATCCTGTTCAACTCCTGTTCAGGAGGGGATGGTAGTACATACTGAGTCAAAGAGTGTTATTGAGGCAAGAAAAACTGTGTTGGAACTTTTAATTTCAAACCATCCATTAGATTGTTTAACCTGTGAAAAGGCTGGAGACTGCAAATTACAGGATTACTGCTATAGATATGACATAAAAGAGGACAAGTATGGTGGAGAAAAAATAAAATATGAATTGGATGATAGCAATGAATTTTATATTTGTGATCAAAATAAATGTATACTTTGTGGAAAGTGTGTTAGGGTATGTAATGAACTTCAATGTACTGGTGCCATAGGTTTTGCAAAACGTGGATTTTATACTCATATAGCAGTTCCATTTGATAGAAAATTATATGAGTCTGACTGTGTATCCTGTGGTAACTGCGTTGCAGTATGTCCAGTTGGAGCTCTAACTGTTAAAAAGAGGGACAAGTATAGAGCTTGGGAGGTTAAAAAGGTTAGAACAACCTGTTCCTACTGTGGTGTTGGATGTCAGATGTATCTACTTGTAAAGGATGACAAGGTTGTGGGAGTAGAACCTTGTTTTTCAGAGCCTAATAAAGGGCTTATGTGTGTAAAGGGAAGATTTGCATACAATTTCATAAACCATAGGGATAGATTGAAGAAGCCACTTATAAAGAAAAATGGAGAATTTGTTGAAGTTGAGTGGGATGAGGCATTAGATTATGTTGCATCAAGGCTTAAAAAGATTAAGGATGAGTATGGTTCAGATAGTATTGCAGGATTTGCTTCTGCAAGATGTACAAATGAAGATAACTATATGTTTCAAAAGTTTATGAGGGCTGTGATTGGAACGAATAATGTAGACCACTGTGCAAGACTTTGCCACGCTACAACGGTTACAGGTCTTGCGACAACCTTTGGAAGCGGTGCTATGACAAACAGTATAGGAGAACTTGAGAAGGCAGACTGTATATTTATAATAGGTTCAAATACTACTGAAACACATCCTGTTACAGCAACCTATATAAAAAGAGCAAAATTAAATGGAGCAAAGATTATTGTAGCAGACCTAAGAGAAATAGAATTAACAAAGGGTGCAGATGTGTTTATGCAGCTAAAACCTGGAACTAATGTCGTGCTACTTAATGCTATGATGAATGTAATAATTGAAGAGGGTCTTCAGGATAAAAAGTTTATTGAAGAAAGATGTGAAAATTTTGATGAACTTGTAGAGATAGTAAAGCAATATACTCCAGAGAAGGTAGAAGAGATAACAGGAGTGAAGGCCGAGCTTATAAAAGAAGCAGCACGACTTTATGCAATGAGCGAAAAATCAAGTATAGTATATTCAATGGGAATAACTCAACATTCATCAGGAGTAGAACACGTTTATTCAGTTGCAAACCTTGCAATGCTTTGTGGTAAGATTGGTAAGGAAGGCTGTGGAGTAAATCCTCTTCGTGGACAAAATAATGTTCAGGGAGCTTGTGATATGGGATGTCTACCAGATGTCTTCCCTGGTTACCAAAAAGTATTTGTAAAGGAAAACCTTGAAAAATTCGAAGAGGCTTGGGGAGTTAAACTTTCAGATAAGGTTGGATTGACTGTTCCTGAAGTATTCAAAGCTGCACACGATGGAAAAGTAAAGGCTCTTTATATTATGGGAGAAAATCCAATGGTTTCAGACCCAGATATAAAGCACGTAGAGGAAGCATTAAAATCTTTAGAATTCCTTGTTGTTCAGGATATATTTTTAACAGATACTGCAAAACTTGCTGATGTTGTTCTACCTGCTGCAAGCTTTGCTGAAAAGGATGGAACATTTACAAATTCAGAAAGAAGAGTGCAAAGGGTTAGAAGGGCAATAAATAGCGTAGGAGAAGCAAGAGAGGACTGGAGAATTATTAAGGAATTGATGATAAGATTAGGGTATGAATGCAGCCTAAATTCATCTAAGGATGTAATGGAGGAGATTTCAAAGCTTACTCCACAATATAGAGGTATAGACTATGAAAGAATTGAGGAAAAGGGACTACAGTGGCCTGTTTTAGATAAGAATCATAGTGGAACACCAATACTTCACGTAGAAAAATTTGCAAGGGGTAAGGGATTGTTTAAACCAGCCCATTATAAAGCGGCGGCAGAAACACCAGATTCTGAATATCCTTTGATACTTACAACTGGTAGAGTTCTATATCATTATCATACTATGACAATGACAGGCAAGAATGAAGGTTTAATGAATATAGTTGGTGAGCCATTTGTGGAAATAAACCCAATGAACGCCTCAAAGCTTGGAATTAAAGATGGAGAGATGGTTGAGGTAACATCAAGAAGAGGAAGTGTAAAGGTTAGAGCAAAGGTTACAGAGAGAATAGAAGAGGATGTAGTATTTATGCCATTCCACTTTAAGGAAGCAAATACTTTAACTAATACAGCATTGGATGAAGTTACAAAGGAACCGGAATTAAAGGTTTGCACTGTAAGAATAAATAGGTTATAATAAGGGAGGTTCTCTCCCTTGTTATAATTTTATCAATAGAAAGGAGATGCTGTATGGAAAAAAGAATGTTAGTACCAAATGAAATTGTTGATGAAACAATTGCTGCTGGTGTAAAAAAATCAAAGCTTAAGACTTTGCAAATGATTATTTTAGGAATTATTGGTGGTGCTTTTATTGCACTTGGTGGTTATTCTTCTGCTGTTGCCAGCCATTCAATAGAAAACTTTGGTGTAGCAAAGCTGGTAGCAGGTACGGTTTTCCCAGTTGGACTTATGATGATACTACTTGGGGGAGGAGAACTTTTTACAAGCAACACAATGATGTTAATTGGTGTTGTTGATGGTAAAGTAGAGCTTAAAAAGATGTTTAAGAATTGGTTTTTTGTTTATTTTGCCAATCTAATAGGTTCAATAATAATAGCATATTTGATATTTGCTTCAGGTGGACTTGATGTAAACGGAGGAAAACTTGGGGCCTATGCATTAAAGGTTGCAGCCTATAAGGGAAGTTTACCCTTTTATAGAGCCTTTACAAGTGGTATACTATGTAATATATTAGTGTGCATAGCAGTATGGATGTCTTATGGTGCAAAGGATATTATACATAAGATATTTGCTGTGTGGTTTCCTATTATGGCCTTTGTTGTTGCAGGATATGAACACTGTGTTGCCAATATGTATTATTTTTCAATAGGCCTATTTGCAAAGACTAACCCAGCCTATGCAGAAGTAGGGCATTTTACAGCTGAAAAATTATCCCATATATCAATTGGTTCAATGATACAAAATTTAATTCCTGCAACTTTAGGTAACATTGTTGGCGGGGCAGTATGTATTGGTCTTATGTATTATTTAGCATTAAAGAGAATACCAGCAAAAGTTGAAGTAAGTAAAGGATTAAAAATGTAATGATAATTTAAATTTTTAATGAGTGCCATGAAAAAATAGGTGTTTTTCATGGCACTTTGGTTAAGGGGTGGTTTTTTGAAAAAGGTTTCTACAGCAGCTATTCTCTGTGGTGGCAAAAGTTCAAGAATGGGTTTTGATAAAAGTAAAATAGTAATTAATGATAAGTTATTAATAGAACATATTGCAGAAAGGCTAAATACAGTATTTGATGATATTGTTTTAGTAACAAATGATAAAAATAAATTTAATACAAAATTTAGAGTTGTTGAGGATGTTATAATGGATTGTGGCCCAATTGGTGCAATTTATACAGCTCTTTTAAACTCTAAGTCACAGTATGTTTTTGTTATTGGATGTGATATGCCCTATGTTAACTTAGATTATATAAAATATTTGATTGAGGTTATAAATACAAGGGAGGTTGAATGTTTAATAACTCAAAAGGGTGGATACTTTGAACCTTTATACTCCTTTTACTCTATTGATATTAAGGAAAGATTAAGGGAGGCAATAGATAGAGGAAGGTTTAAGATAATGGATGTAGTAAAGGATTGTAGTGTTTTATATACAAACGATGAAGAGGTTGAAAAATATATATCTAATGAGGATATGTTTACCAACTTAAACTACAGGGAGGATTTAGAAAAACTAAAAAGCGGGGGAATTTTTGATGGATGTTATAAGCTATAAAAAAATATGTATTTTTAAAGACGGAGAAAAAATTGAAAAGGAAGATGGCATAATTGTTGAAAAGCCTATAAATTTATATATAAATAACTATTATTATGTTACACTTATGTGTCTACCTCAAAATCTTAAGGAGCTTTCTGTAGGATTTATAAAGACTGATGGAGTCATTGAGAAGTTTGATGAAATAGAAAGTATAAGTGTATTAAATGAAGGTGTTTATATAAATCTTGCAGATAAAAATAGAGAAATAAAAAGAAAAGAGAGTGCATTAACTTCAGGATGTGGAAGGGGAAGTGTTCATATAAGTTTAATGCATAGTGAAAATTTAAAAAAAGTAGAGAGCAATAAAAAGTTTTTATCAGGGGATATATTAAGTAATGTTAATAAATTTAATAAAGAGAGCAGCTTGTTTTTAGAGACAGGTGGAGTACATAGTGCCGCTTTATGTGGGAATAATATAATTGTTAGAATGGACGATATAGGTCGTCATAATGCTGTTGATAAAGTTATAGGCTATGGACTTGAAAAGGGAATTGAGTTTTATGATAAATATATAATCACATCTGGAAGGATATCATCGGATATGGTAATTAAGGCGTCAAGAATAAACCTTCCATTAATTGTTTCACATTCTGCACCAACATCTTTGGCAGTTGATTTGGCTAAGATGTGTAATATAACACTTATAGGTTTTGCAAGGGGAAATAGATTAAATGTTTATACTGGATTTGAAAGAATTGTGTAATGAATTTTATGTATCTTGTATAAATTTCTTGTATTTTAAAATTTTTTTGTATGCAATCGATTGCATTTTTTAAAAGTATGTTGTATAATAACCAATGTAAGATTAATTAAACGTTTAAGGAGGATAAGAAATGAGCAAGAAGTTACCAACTGCAGCATATTTCTGTATGGAATACGGTCTTGATACAAACTTTAAGATTTACTCAGGCGGACTTGGGATATTAGCAGGAGATATTATAAAGGCAGCAAAGGACTTAGAAGTTCCTATGGTTGCTATAGGTATTAAGTGGAAGCAAGGTTATGTTGATCAATACATAGGAGAAGACGGAAAGACTGTTGACACTTATCGTGTTTATGAATACGACTTCTTAGAAGATACAGGAGTTAAAGTGCCAGTTGAAATAAGAGATAGAAAGGTATGGCTAAAGGTTTGGAAGTGTGAAAAGTTTGGAAACATTCCATTATACCTACTTGATGCAGATTTAGATGAAAACTCAGATAGACTACTTACTGCACAACTATATGGATGGTTTGCAGAAGAAAGAGTTGCTCAAGAAATAATACTTGGTGTAGGTGGAGTTAGAGCATTAAGAGAGCTTGGAATAGACGTTGATGTATATCACTTCAACGACAACCACCCAGTATTTGCAGGACTTGAGCTTATAAGAGAAAAGATGGAAGAAGGAATGAGCTTCAATGAAGCATTAGAAGCAACAAGAGAAGAAATAGTATTTACAACTCATACTCCTGTTCCAGCAGGAAACGAAGTTCATCCACATAGATTACTTGAATATATGGGAGCTTATCTACATTTAGATTATTGGCAAATGAAGAAGCTTGGTGGAGACCCATTCAATATGACAGTTGCAGCACTTAGAATGGCAAGAATAGCAAATGGTGTTGCTCAACTTCATAAGGAAACAGCAAATGAAATGTGGTCATTTGTTGAAGGAAGACCAGAGATACTTGGTATCACAAACGGAGTACACAATGGTACATGGCAAGATGCAAGAATAAGAAGGGCATATGAAGAAGGTGAAGATCTACTTAAGGTTCACCAAGAAATTAAAAAGGAACTTATTGCATTTGTTGAAAAGAGAACAGGTGTTAAGCTTGATGCAGATAAGTTATTAATTGGTTTCTCAAGAAGAGCTGCTCCATATAAGAGAAGCAACCTTATATTCACTGATGAAACATTAATTGCTCCATATTTAGAAAGTGGAAAGATACAAATAATATTTGCTGGTAAGGCACATCCAAACGACTACACAGGAAAGGGTATTATAGCTGATATAGTTAAGTATGCTAAGAAGTATCCAAACAGCGTTGTATTCTTAGAAAACTATGATATGGAAATAGGTGCAATGCTAACAAGAGGATGCGACATATGGCTAAATAACCCAAGAAGACCACAAGAAGCATCAGGTACATCAGGTATGAAGGCTGCTATGAACGGTGTTCTAAACTGCAGTATATTAGATGGATGGTGGCCAGAAGCTTGCAACCATGGAGTAAACGGATGGCAATTTGGTGATGGTAAGGGAGTTGACGACTTCGAAACACTTGAAGAATTAGATGCACATGATGCTAAGTGCCTATACAATGTTCTTCTAAATGAAGTTGTTCCAACTTACTATGAAAACAAGGCTAAGTGGGCAGAAATGATGAGAGAAAGCATTAAGTCAACTCAAGAAAAGTTCTCAGCTGCAAGAATGGTTAAGGAATACTATGATTTAATGTATATAAAGAAATAAGGCCAATAGGCCTTATTTCTTTTTGTTGAAAAAGTTATATAATGATTAGCCCCATAAAGGATTTCTTTGGCATTCGTTCATTTCGCAAAGCAATTCTAAGCTTTTCTTTGTTTGAAAAAGTCCTACCCTCGCGATGCCATCGTCCTGATGGCCGCTCGGCTCGGCACGTCCTGTGCCGAATTACGGACTTTTTCAAAGTCGAAAAGCTAAGAATTGCTAATGCTCATGAAAGAGCCTATTGAAATCCTTTCATGGGGCTTTTTCATACTTTAGCTAACAAGTAGGTTTGTAAAACAATCTGAATAAGGTCAATAGGCCTTATTTCTTTATTTTAGTTTACCAACTGGTGTGAGTTTTGATAGGATAGCTTCTTTATTATCGTGGCAGCTATTTATCTCGTCTGTCAAATCGCGTCCTGCCACAAGTCCAAAATGCACCCCATCAAGCCAAGTTTTATTTTTTGTAACGTCATAAATAATTCCATCTATTGCAACATAAGCAGGGTTTCCATTTGAACCATCAAATTTCAATAATTCATCCTTTGTTAAAATTAGCTCGGCTCTTTCATCTTTAATTATTTCCTTAATTAAATTACATTTTATATTTATAAGTTTAGTTACTAATTTCTTTGTGTTGTCATCTTCTCCGCTTAAAATTTCTGTGTAACTATTAATGTCATCAATTAGGGTAATAATAGCTTCTTCTTTGCTTCTCCTTTCATAATGAGGTTCATCTATTTCTATGTTTATATCATATTGTGAGAGTAACTTTGCTAAGTTAAGTAGAATATAACTGTGTTCTATAGATATGTTTTTCATATCTATTCCCCTTTTGTCCATTGTAAAGAGGATATTTGAAGTATTTTTTTCTCTATTTATTATGTTAATTAGTGAGGATATTTTTTGTATATCCATACTACACCTCCAATAAAACTTCTATCATATTAAAATATGAAAAAAATATTGAAAATAGAATAGTAATATTCTTTTTGGTTGAAAACTATTAATATATTGTGATATTATTAGATTTGTGCTAATTGGAGGTGTGACAGGTGATAAAGGTAGCAGTTGAAAGTTTAGACTTAGTAAATAGAATAGAAAATGTTTTAAAGGGAAGAAAAAATCTAATGTTCTATGATGGGAGAAGAGATGGGCTTGATGAGAATGTAGCCTTTAAATATTTTTATTCAAGTCCTAAGAATGCACTGGACTTTATAAATGTTGATATATTTGAAAGTCCTAAGGACAGTCTTTTTGGTGTAATAAATGTAATAATGGATTATGATGGTGGTTACGAAGAATGTAGCAGTGATTATGGAAATATCACAGTAGAAAAACTACAAATTAGAGGCGTTGATAAAATAAAAGTAGAGCTTTTATTAAATAAATATGGCGTTTCAAACATAGAGAATGCAATAGAGTTTTTTGAAGGATACATATTCAATAAGACTTTGATATAAAAAAAGCCTTGGGAAATCAAGGCTCAGGCTGATGAAAAGTTATATATTGATTAGCCCCATGAAGGATTTTAAGGCATCGGTTCATTTCGCAAAGCAATTCTAAGCTTTTCTTTGTTTGAAAAAGTCCTACCCACGCGATGCCATCGTCCTGATGGCCGCTCGGCTCGGCACGTTCTGTGCCGAATTACGGACTTTTACAAAGTCGAAAACCTAAGAATTGCTAATGCTCATGAAAGAACCTATTGAAATCCTTTCATGGGGCTTTTCAGATTTTAGCTAACAAACAGGTTTGTCAATAATCTGAGCTTTGAGTTATCAAGGCTTTTTTTATACTGGCATAAACACAAGTCCAATAAGTCCTGGGCCTGAGTGAACTAAAAGAGCAGGGCTTATTTGACTGATTATTATATCCTCAATATTTCCAAGAGATTTTATCTTTTCTGCATATTTTAAAGCTTCCTCTTTAACACATCCGTGGGGTATTCCAACTAAATATTTTCCATTATCTATAACTGCCTTAAGTTCATCCAACATCCTATCAAGTGCTTGATTCTTGCCGCGGGCCTTATTAAAGGTAAAATATTTACCATTTTCATCAACAGATATAATGGGCTTTATATTTAAAAGGCTCCCAATTGCTGCTGTAACACGTCCTATTCTTCCACCCTTTTTAAGGTATTCAAGGGTATCTACTATAAAATATCCTTTAACCTGTTCTCTTACGGAGTATAATTTATCTATAATTTCATTAAAGGATAGTTTTTGCTGTATCAATTTTGCAGCCTGTAGAACTATAAATCCAAGTCCTAAAGAGAGTATCTTTGAATCAAAAACTTCAACTACCATATCCTGAATTTCACTTGTAATCATTTTAAACATATTGTAAGTTCCGCTAAGGCCAGATGATATTGTAATTATTATGCAGTGAGTATATCCTTCCTTCTTTAGGGATTCTATTTTATTTAAAACATCACTTGGTGATGGCATAGATGTTTTTGGGATTTCCACATCAAGATTTTTTGCCACTTCTTCCGGTGTAATATCTATACCGTCCTTGTATTCACGATTTGCATATATAACATTAAGAGGAATGACCTCAATGTTATTTTTAATCAGTATTTCCTTTGGTAAATCACATGAGCTGTCTGTGATCAGAGCAATCTTTTCCATAACATACCTCCAAATTAGGTTTATGACTTTATTATATATCGTTTTTAATTTTTTAACAATTAATTTTAGTTAATTTTTGCTATAAATCAAGCCTAAATATCTGCTTTTATAGTATTATTTACAATTATTTTGGAAATAATGTAATTAAAAATGTTTAGGGTGGTGAAAAAAGTGACTGATAAGGAAAAGTTAATTGCCTTTGAAAAATATATGAGGGATAAGGGATTAGAGGAAGAAACAATTGAATTTAATCTTCTTGTGGTTAAGCTTTTGATAAATAGGGTATTAGTGTATTTTAATGAAACTTTAGAGACAATAGATTCCTTCACATTTGAAGAGTTTACTGATATGGTGAGTGTTATAAATAGTGAGCTTGGAGGAAGAGATGGCATACCAAGGATGCTTGATGCAATGCTTGAGCTTACCGAGTTTTTAAAGATTAATAAATTTATTAAGGGTGGCAAAATTGCCCACTATAAACGTATGTTTAATAATGCTGAATACTATTTAGAGAAATATGACAGATTGATGGGCAAGAGGGATGATACAAAGGATTTTATAAAGGAAATTACAACAAATAACTTTAGCAAGTTTGTTATAAGAAACTGTGAATACGTAAACAACTATGACTTTAAAACAATGATTTTATTGGAGAAGATATTAAATGATATACCCCTTGAGAGCTATGAAAAAAACGAAGAAACAGATATTTTTATTAAATTTTTAATTCAAAACAATTTGGTTTTTTATGATAAAAATATCATCGAGGTAACAAAGAAGGGAAGAGCTCTTTCAAGATTAGATATAGACGAAAGATATGCAGGAATTCTATACCTTATGCTCTTTAAAACAAACTGGGGGAATATTGTAGACAATTCCAATTTTGACATATTAAAAATTAGAGACATTTTAATAAGTATTTTTAATAAAAATAATGAAATTAAGATAAATGTAAATGAGATGATTAAGATAGATGAAAAAAATAGTCTAATAGAAATTGCAAGCGAAAGATTTAGACTTGCCAGCATTGAAGCAATGACAAAGGGAGGATGTATATTAGATTTATGTTTTGTTAATATGGGACTTATAGAAATTAGGGCAAATAATGGCTGTTTAATATATAAAGTCACAGAGCTTGGTAAGCAGGTATTAGGTAATTTATATAAGGATATGGTATATCAAATGAAGAGTAGAATTGAATCAATAAATATTGCAATAAGGGATAAAAAATATGAGAGGGCAGAAAAGAAGATATTTGAGTTTTTAATGATTTATGGTGGAAATAATATCGTTTGGGACTATTTAGGCCAGCTTCTTATCTTTAATAAAAAATATGAAGAGGCGTATACTGTTTTAAAAAATGCCTATGAGAGTTCATCTAAAAGAGGTAATGCAGTAAAAACCGTACTTTATCATTTAGTGTTGGTTGCAAGGAAATTAAAGCTCAAGGATGAGGTGCAAATTTATGAGACAAAGCTAAGTAGTTTAGATAGAGTTAAGTAGCAGGAGAAATGATTAGAGATATAAAGAAATAAACAAAATATTATGAAAATTTAAAAATAATATAAATTGTTAATGTTGTTATTTTTTTATATTATATAATTAGAATGGGGGTTATGGAGGTGGCGTATGAACAAGATTAAAAAGATTGATGAGGTTATGGAGCTAATTAAAGATGGTCAAACTATTATGTTTGGCGGTTTTTTAGGAGTAGGAACAGCAGAGACTATTGTAGATGCAATCGTAAAAAAAGGTGTAAAGGATTTGACTATTATTTGTAACGATACTGCCTTTGTAGATAAGGGTGTTGGAAAGCTTGTTGCAAATAGACAGGTGAAAAGGGCAATAGTATCTCATATTGGAACAAATCCTGAAACGGGAAGACAGATGAACTGTGGTGAAATGGAAGTTGAGCTTGTGCCACAGGGGACACTGGTGGAAAGGATTAGAGCCTATGGTGCAGGACTTGGCGGAGTTTTAACACCAACTGGTATTGGGACAGTAGTAGAGGAAGGAAAGACTGTACTTGAAATTGATGGCAAAAAGTATATATTAGAAAAACCCCTAAGGGCAGATATTGCAATACTAAAGGGCAGTAGGGTTGATAAAAAGGGTAACATATGGTATTCAAAGACTACAAGGAATTTTAACCCTATAATGGCAATGGCGGCTGATATAGTTATTGTTGAGGCAGAAAAGATTGTGGAGGTTGGGGAAATAGAGCCAGAAAATGTAGTAACTCCCCATATATTAGTTGATTATATTGTTGAGGGGGGAGAAAGATGATAGATAAGGAAAGAGTTAGAGAGGTTATAGCAAAGAGGGTTGCAAAGGAATTTAAGGATGGAGATGTTGTAAACTTAGGTATTGGTCTTCCAACGGAGGTTGCAAATTACATAGATAAGGATGTAGAGGTAATCCTTCAATCAGAAAATGGATTCATAGGGCTTGGGCCAGCACCAGAGGAGGGTAAAGAGGATAAAGACCTTGTTAATGCAGGAGCAAAATTTGTAACTATAAAAGAGGGTGGTGCCTGCTTTGACAGTGCAATGTCCTTTGCTATTATTAGAGGAGGGCACGTTGATGCAACTGTACTTGGAGCACTTCAGGTTGATGAAGAGGGAAACCTTGCAAACTGGATGATTCCAGGTAAGATGGTGCCTGGAATGGGTGGAGCTATGGATTTGGTTGTTGGTGCTAAAAAGGTAATTATTGCAATGGAACACACTGCAAAGGGTGCACCAAAAATTCTAAAAAAGTGTACACTACCATTAACAGCAGCTAAAGAGGTTAATCTAATAGTAACTGAGATGGGAGTTATTGAGGTTACTGAAAAGGGGCTTTTGCTAAAGGAGATTGCACCTGATACAACAGTTGAGGAGGTTATTAGAGCTACAGAGGCAAATTTAATAATTTCTCCTGAACTTAAGGTTATGGAGGTATAATTTAATGGCAGTCATATCACTTATAACTTATTAAAGGGTGATATGATTGCTATTTTATTTTTTATAATAAAATTGTTATATTTGGTAAAAATAAATTGGGGTGATGTTAATGATTAGGAAAAAGAGACTTGAGAGTAACATAGTTGGTATTGGAAAAAATCCTGATGAAAAGGCAGCACTGAGGGAGGCACTTGGTTATCTTCCAATCCAAAGCTTAGTAGATAATACAACTACAGTAACTATAATTGCAAACCTTGTAAATATAAACCCTCCAAATAAAGGAGTTGTTGTTGGAGGAGAAACGTTAAGGGAACTTATACGATACATTAAGTCCAAAAATCCAAAGAGGCTTGTAGTTGCAGGGGGAGCAGGAGGTGCCAATACGCTTGATGTACTAAAGTCCAATGGCTATGATGTTATTTTAAACCAAGAGCAGGTGGAGTTTATTGACTTAAACTTTGGAGAATATTTTGATTTAGAGCTACAGCACAGCATAGTAAAAAGCACCAAGATTAATAAAATAATAAAGGAATCAGATGTTTTAATCTCCTTTACGCAGCTTAAAGTACACGAAGAGGCAACAATGTCTGCATCAATAAAGAATATGGCACTATCACTTCCACCAGCTGAAATACACGGTTATCCTAAAAAATCCCTTGGAATACACGAGGATTTGCACGGGTTTATATATGCAATGGCAAAGGAGATACCAATTGATTTGGCAATTGTAAGCCTAAGTCCTGCTATGATTGGTACAGGGCCCTCAAAGGGTGTTGCAGTACATACCGATATGCTAATTGCTGGATTAGATGCAGTTGCTGTAGATACTATTTGTGCAAGGCTTCTTGGTTTTAGACCACAGGCGGTAAACTATCTTTTTAGGCTGATTAAAGATGGAATAGGACAGGCGAATTTTGATAATATAGATATAAAGGGTGTAAAGCTTATTGATGCAGAAAAGGCCTTCTCTAAGATTGCCTATGGAAGCGAGTTCTCTGTAGATGAATAATACAAAAAGTGCCACCCAAGTGAAATGTGACATTTTCTATTTAGAACCATAAAAGTAATTTGCCTTTAAAGCAAATGTATGTTTGCTTAATTTTTAAATAGCCCTATGAAGGGATTTTATAAAATCCCTTCATAGGGCTTATCAATTATCACTTCTAAGCAATATATATCAAAACCCATTATGGGGTAAATTTGATTGTTTTTTATTTATAATTTTTGGTATATTTATTTAACAGTCTCTGCTTTAATCCCCAAACCTTAGTTGAAAGGTCTACATAGTATCTATGAGGATTTTCAAATCTTAGAACCTCATCCCAAAGTGTATCAAGTTCCCTTTGGGCATAGCTTCTTATTTCATTTACTGAAGGTGAAGTGTATACAAGGTCTCCCTTGTCAAATATTTTAGTTAACAGTGGTCTTGCATAAAAGTTAGTTACTGTTTTTCGCTTCCAAGTAAAAATAGGGTCGAATATTTCAAGTGGTTTATCTTCATCAATTACCTCGTCGTGGAAGGTTATAAGGTCTGCTATGGCTTTGTTTGTTTCCTTATCAAAAAGTCTATAAATTTGTTTAAACCCTGGGTTTGTTATTTTTTCTTCGTTTTCACTTATTTTAATCTTAGGCACTATCTTGCCATTGTCCTCTACTGCAACAAGTTTATAAACGCCTCCAAATACAGGTTCAGATTTTGCTGTAATTAATCTTTCGCCAACTCCAAATCCATCTATTTTTGCACCTTGTCTTAATACATCCTTTATTATATATTCATCAAGGGAATTTGAAACAATAATTTGGCAGTCTGGATATCCAGCCTCATCAAGCATTTTCCTTGCCTTTTCAGTTAAATACTTTATATCTCCACTGTCTATTCTTATACCCTTTGGTCTTATTCCGCGAGGTAGTAGTTCTTCGTTAAATACCTTTATGGCATTTGGTACACCAGATTTTAATACATTATAGGTATCAACTAACAATAGACAGTTTTCAGGATATGTTCTTGCCCAAGCTCTAAAGGCCTCAAGTTCTGAATCAAAAAGTTGAACCCAGCTGTGGGCCATTGTTCCAACGGCAGGTATGCCAAATTGTTTTTCTGCAATGGTACAGGCAGTAGCATTACTTCCTCCAATATAGGCAGCACGGGCACCAAATATAGCACCATCATACCCCTGGGCTCTTCTTGAACCAAATTCTAAAACAGTTCTCCCTTCTGCAGCTCTCACAATTCTGTTAGCCTTTGTTGCGATAAGTGTCTGATGGTTTATAGTTAAAAGAACCATTGTTTCAATAAACTGAGCCTGCATAATAGGGCCTCTAACAACAAGTAGAGGTTCATTTGGAAAAACCGGAGTTCCCTCTTTTATAGCATATACGTCGCAGGTAAATTTAAAGTTTTTAAGGTAATTTATAAATTCTTCGTTGAATATATTTTTACTTTTTAAGAATTCTATGTCATCATCACTAAATTTAAGATTCTTAAGATACTCAATTAGCTGTTGTAGCCCTGCTACGATACAATATCCCCCGTTATCAGGAACCCTTCTAAAATACATATCAAAATATGCTATTTTTTCACCAACACCATTTTTAAAATACCCGTTTGCCATTGTTAGTTCATAAAAATCAACCAACAAAGATAGATTTCTATCTTCCTTCCAATCGAATGTTAAGGACATTTACCTTGCTCCTTTCAACAAAATGTAGTAAAATCTTTACGCTAATATAATTTTATTACTTTAAGTAAATAAGTACAAGTATAATAAATTTAATATTTAGGATGGTGATTTTGTTGGCTTCAATTTCAGATGTAAAGAGAAGGCTTCCAGAGGAATTTATAGATTACATATACGAAGAGTTTTCAGTAGGAACAGCAGATAAAATGCTCTATTCCTTTATGGGAGATAGGTATACAACCCTTAGGGTTAATACTCTAAAGTATGATATAAGTAGCCTAATGGAGTATTTTAAAAGCATAAATATAAAATTTGATAGGGTTCAGTGGTATAAGGATGCACTTATAATAAAAAATGCAGATGAGAAGTCCCTTGAAAAGCTTGATATTTATAAGAATGGATATATTTATATACAGAGCCTCCCAAGTATGATTCCTCCACTTGTATTAGATCCTCAAAGGGGTGAAAAAATATTAGATATGACTGCAGCACCAGGAAGTAAAACAACACAGATGGCTGCAATGATGAATAATGAGGGATATATTTTAGCAAATGAACTTGATAAGATAAGATGTGAAAGGTTAAAATATAATGTAGAGCTTCAGGGGGCAAGTATAGTAGAGGTTGTAAACGGTAGGGGAGAGCAGCTTGGGGATAAGTATCCTGAGGAGTTTGACAGGGTTTTGCTTGATGCACCCTGTAGTGGAGAAGGAAGATTTAATATAAAAGATGTTAAGACATATAGATTCTGGTCACATAGGGAGGTAAATAGGCTGTCTAATCTTCAAAGAAAGCTTTTTTTAAGTGCATATAAGGCATTAAAAAAGGGTGGAATAATGGTCTATTCAACCTGTACATTAAATAGAAAAGAGAATGAAGAGGTTTTAGATTGGGCATTAAACAATCTTGATATAGAAATACTTAATATTGATCTTAAAATAAATGGTGTTGTGGAGGCATTTACTGATAGGTATGATAAAAGTATAAGTAAGGCAATAAGAGTATTGCCTTCTAAAGAACTTGAGGGTTTTTTTGTATGCAAAATAAAAAAGAATTAGATGGAGGAGATAAATGTTAAATAAAGTACAGGTTCTTGATGTATCAGCAAAGAGGGATGGTTTGTATAATTTTTTAAAGGAAAATAATTATATTTCACATATAGTTATTGATGATTTGATTATGCTCTTAGATACTATTGATGAGATATCTAAAAACAAAAGTATAGTAAAAAATGAAAAGCTGATTATAGATTTGGTAGCAAAACACTTTAAAAGAAGTTCAGCATATATAAAACTTTTATTAGATTTTTTAAAAATTCAGGGTATATTAAGTGATGGTGAAGATTTTAATCTTACTTCAAAGGAACTTTTAATAAGAAATATAGATAGATATTATTTAACTGCGGAGATAATAAGATTTTTACTTTTGAATGTAGATTGGAATACATATCTTAAATCTAAAGATATATATTTATCTTTAGAATCAAGAATGTATATATTTGCACTACTTTCACAGACAACAAAAAAATTAATAGAAGAAACAGATACCTTAAGGGAGAACGGAATTTACAAAATTTCCTATTTTGGTTCTATAAATAAGCTAAATTCAAGTTTAGCCTTTAAGAGAATTTCAGAAGAGGTGTTAGAAAGGTTAAATTTAGGTAGTGTTCAAAATGAAAGCTTTATCCCTAATGACATTGGAAGGAGAATATTTGAATATTTGGCAAAGGATTTACTTGAACAATATGATAAGCTCTTAGATGAGTGCTGGGATTATTATGATAAAGGAAATTTTGAACAGGCCTTTGATATTGCAAAGAGCATTATTAAAGTTTTATCCTTTGTACCAGAAGCCTATAATGTTTTAGGATGTGTATACATTAAAATGGGGGATATTGAAAGGGCCAGGGATATGTTTAATTTTGCAATAGATGTTTATGAAAAAACTTCCCTTGGAGATTTTGAGGTAGATTCCTATATATCCCTATACTATAATTTAGGATTATCCTACTACTATATGAATGAGTATTTTAGAGCTCTTAGTATTTTTAAGAGCTTAAAAAAGACAATCCCCTATGAAATAGACAACTTAGATGAATTAATTGAAGGTATAAAACATATGACAATAGTTGGGCCAATAAACTAATAGATTGTTAGTTTATTGGCCCATAAATTATATCCTAAAATTATTCATTTGTTCTTTTAGTTTGTCAGCTATTTTTTCAAGTTCCTTTGCATATTCGTGTATAACATTTATAGCATCAGATTGTGATAATGTTGTTGAAGCTACCTCATCTGTCGTCTTTACTGTTTCTTCTATTGATTGACTTATAGTATTTATAACTGCAGACATCTGTTGTGCAGATGCAGATTGTTCTTCTGCAGCAGCCGCAACTTCTTCTATATGCTTATTTAAGGTATTTATTTGTTTTTGTATAGTTGATAGTGCAGCCTTTAATTCCTCTGTTGCTCTGCTTCCTTCCTCAACAAGTTCTATTTCAGTTTTAGTTGTTGTAACGGCTGCTTCAACCTTTATCTGTATGTTTTCTATAAGTTTGCCGATATTTTTAGCAGCATTACTACTTCCTTCTGCAAGCTTTCTAACCTCATCAGCAACAACTGCAAAGCCACGACCAGCTTCTCCAGCACGTGCAGCCTCTATTGCAGCATTTAGAGCAAGAAGATTTGTTTGTGATGCTATATCTGTAATGGTATTTACTATTATATCTATTTGCTTTGAAGCTTCATATAGTTCAGTTACAACCTCCATAACTTCAGTTGCAGAGTGCTTAATCTTTTCCATCGCGTAAGTTGTATTTTCTACTGTTTGATAGCTGCTATTTGCCGCATTAACGGCCTCTTCGCTATTATCCTTAACCTTTGATACAGACTCTGCAACAAGTTGAGCATTTGATGCAATCTCTTCAATACCAGCATTTGCTTCCTCTATACTTGCAGCATTAGTTTGTGTTGATGATGCAATGCTTTCCATAGATTTTGTTATTACATTAATTGCCTTTACGCTGCTATCTGTAGAACTATTTATGTCGCTTGAAGCACCAAGAAGTTGTGAGCTTGTTGCTACAATTTCAGAAACTATTTGTCTTTGGTTTTTAACAAGTTGAGATAGGCTATTTTGTATTATTCCTATTTCATCATCTCTATCTATTTTAATATCAACAGTTAAGTCACCATCTGAAATTGATTTTATATTTTCAACTAAAATGTTTATTGGGTTTGTTATATATCTTACTATTAGTATTCCTATAACTATTGCTACAACTATGATTATAGCTATCAAAATAAGGGTTGTTATTAATGTGCTCTTATATGCTCTTGCGTATTCATCCTGTGATAGAGTTGCAACAAGTATCCATCCAGTCTTTTGAGAGTTTGCAATACCCATTATTTTATCTAAACCATTGAAATGATACTTTATATTTCCCTTTTTTTGTTCAATTATCCTTTTACCCCAGTCATATTTTTCGGCAAGGTTTAATCCAATGAGGGAGGTATCTGGGTGAACAAGAATTGAACCGTTAGGAAGAATTATTGAAGCATATCCCTTTTCTCCAACCTTTGTTTTTGACACAACCTCTGCAAGGGATGTCATATTTATGTCCTCTGCTACAACAGCAGTTTTACCATTATTTAGCTTTAAAGCCTTTGCAACTGTTACAACAAGTTGTCCACTTGCCGCATCTTTATAGGGTTCTGTAACAATGATTTTTCCAAAATTTGATTCTGCCTCTTTATACCAAGGACGAGAAGTTGGGTCATAACCTGCAGGGAATTCAACCTTTGGATAAATAAACATCTGCTTATCCTGTGTTCCCATATAAGAATAAAGGACAGTTGAGTCAGATTCCTTTGTTGATTGCAGTGTTGCATTTAGAGTTTCCTCATTAATATTTAAAGTGGCGGGATTTTTAATTATAGCTTCAATCTGTTTTTCATATTTTTCTATAAATTGGTCAACATATGCGGCCTTTTCTGTTGCAATCTGTGATGTCAGCTCATTTACCTTTCCCTCAATTACACCACCAAATTTTAGTATTGTAAAGGAGGAGGTTATAATTATAGGCAATATAGCCATAAGTAGAATGATTGGGATAAGTTTGAAACTTAGCTTTTTAGTTTTTTTCATATCAAACACCTCTCGACTTATTTTTAAAATTTTCGACAGTTTATACAAAAACTTGAGTGTTAATACAAAAATTTAATATTTAAATTATTTATAGTGAAAAATATTGTGGAATTTAGTAAAATATAAATAGCAAATAATTGGGAGGGAAATTAATGCAAATTATTGAAAGAATAAATAGGGCAGATTATACAGTTAACAACAAGGCTATAGATAAAAAATCATATATGCAGCAACTTAGCTTTAGATATTATGAAACTTTATATAAAATATTAAAGAATAAAAGAAGTACAATATATGTTGATGAAAATGGTGAAGTTAATTTTATAATAAAGCTTAATAAAATAGTTGATATAAAGGAAATACTTTATTATAAAAAATCATTGGATGTTAAGATGGATTTAGAAGGCCCAATAATGGAACTTATAGTAGATGGGCTTGATGGTTTTGATTTTCTTTTTAGCCTAAATGACAAAATGAGCATACTGGCCCTAAAGTATTTGTTCCTTAATAATTCTGTAAATGTTCATTTTGTTGTTGAATTGGCTGGAATACTACAAAAATTTTATTCTTCGTCTATGCCTATAGATGAAAGGGTAATAGAAAGAGTTGAGTATGTCTTAAAGTGCTTAGATGATTACTCATATCCTAAAATTGAGGAGGATATAACAAATAAAGAATCTATTTTATTTGAAGTAGAGTCAGGCTTTGAACTTTTAGAGGATTTAATACATATAGTTGATAATTTAAGAAAATGGAATAGTAAAGATAGTTTTTCTATTGTTGTAGATAGGGAGGATAATTTTAAAGTCCATTTTGTTGGACATCTTTTAAATAAAAACTATATAAAGGAGGAACTTAAGAAAAAATACAGTCTGCAAGAATCAAGTTCTATTTCAGAGGGAAAAGGATTCTTAAAATATGATAGAGGAATGCTCTATTTTTACAATTAGTTTTAATATGCCCCTTACTTAATATAAAGTTAATAGCTGATTGTTGATAAATCTACTTGTTATCTAAAGTATGAAAGCCCCATAAAAGGATTTTATTTGGCTCTTTCATGAGCTTTAGCAATTATTGCTTTTCGACTTTTTAAACAAAGAAAAGCTTAGAATTGCTTAGCGAAATGAAGGAATGCCAAAGAAATCCTTTATGGGGCTAATCAATATTTAACTTTTTCAACAATCTGCCCTTAATATAAAATTAAGGGGCATAATTAACATAACTTAAATTTATTGAAGAATATAATCAATCTCTTCTTCGTAAATAGTTTCTTTTTCTAACAATTCATTTGACAGCCTATGAAGTTTTTCAATGTTTTCATTTAACATATCTAAAACTTCATTATACAGCTTTTTAACAATATCATTTGCTGCATCTACTATCTGTTTCATATCAATATATGAATTTTCTTGTATCACAGAATAGCTCAGAAGTCCTGATACTTCAAACATACCAAAGTCCTTAATCATACTTATGATTATTTCTGTTACCTTTTTTATGTCGTTTGAAGCACCTGTTGTTATATTATCCTTACCAAATATGATTTCTTCAGCAGCTCTTCCCGCAAGATATATTTTTATAGTGTCAAGGAGCATTTTTTTAGTCTGATAGTTTGTATCCTTTGGCACTGTTAAAGTATATCCACCTGCACCCTTTGTGCTGGGTATAATCGTTATTTTTCTTACGCTTGAGTTTCCTGTAATTTTTGAAATAAGAGCATGTCCTGCTTCGTGATATGCTGTTATTTTTCTATCAAGCTCTGAAATTACATCTTTATTCTTCTTTTCAGCACCAGCAATTACAATTGATAGTGCACGATCAAGGTGTTCCATTGTAATATTTGGTGAGTTTTCCTTTGCAGCAATTATAGCAGCTTCATTAACAAGATTTTCAAGTTTAGCACCTGAAAAATATACTGTAGTTTTGGCGATTTTACTTATATCTACATCTTCAGCAAGTGGCTTGTCCTTTAAATATAGATTCAATATCTTTTCCCTATCCTTAACATCAGGTAGGTTTACCTCGATATGTCTATCAAATCTTCCAGGTCTTAAAAGAGCCTCATCTAAAGTATCAAGCCTATTAGTTGCAGCTATAACAACAATGCCATCACTGCTGTTAAAACCTGACATTTCAGATAGAAGTGCATTTAAAGTTTGGTCTCTTTCATCAGAACCGCTATCTGCCCTCATTGAACGCTTTTTACCTATTGCATCAATTTCATCAATAAATATTACTGCCTTTCCCTTTTCCTTTGCCTTTTTAAATAGGTCTCTGATTCTTCCTGCACCAACACCTACATATATTTGAACAAAATCAGAACCATTTACAGCAAAGAAGGGAACATTAGCTTCCGATGCAAGTGCCTTAGCAATTAATGTCTTACCTGTTCCAGGAGGACCATATAGTATAACTCCACGAGGCATTCTTGCTTTAAATTTTGCATATTTTTCTGGAGTTTTTATAAAGTCAACTAATTCCTTTATGCTCTCCTTTGCTTCTTCATTTCCTGCGATATTGTCAAAGGTAATTCCTGTTTCTGTTACTGCCTCTGTTTCTATCTTGGATAGCCTAAAGGCTCCCCCTTTACTTTTTGAATTTTTTGTTGTTAAATAAATAAAAGCAGAAATTAGAGAAACTACGATGGTTGCGAGTATTATTGTTTCTAAACTTTGATTTATGCTTTTTTCATAAACCTTAACACCACTTATTAGTAGATTTTCCTTTAGGGTTAGTGTTCTTGGATTTTCAGTTGTTAGAATTCTTCCGTCCTTTAATTTAAATTGCATAGTTTCTTTATTTGTAATATAAACTTCAGCAACATTTCCCTTTTGTACTTCTGATATGAAGTCTTTATACATCATTTGCGTTTGGGAGTTAGAATTTTTTGATGATATAAGTGATATTGTAATCAAAAATAATATTAAAATTATTGGAATTATGATATTCTTTTTTTTGAGCTTATTCATTATATCCCCCTCTCAAATAAGTTTACATAACATAAATATACACACAATTTTTAATCTTGTAAAATAAAATGGTAGAGAATTACCTTGTTAATTTGAGGAATGGAGGTTTTAAAATGAAGGAAGTAACAATATATACAGATGGTGGATGTAGAGGCAACGGAAACGAACAGGCGGTAGGAGGCTATGGATGTGTTTTAATATATAAGGACAAGATAAAAGAAATAAAAAAGGGTTTTGAAAGGACTACAAATAATATAATGGAGCTTACTGCGGTTATAGATGCATTAAGTATGTTAAAGGAGCCCTGTAGGGTTAAACTTCATAGCGATTCAGCATATGTTGTAAATGCCTTTAATCAAGGATGGATAGAAAAGTGGCAGAAGAACGGATGGAAAAACAGTAATAAGGAGCCAGTGAAAAATAGGGAACTGTGGGAAAAACTTATTGAGCTTACTAAGATTCACGAAGTTGAGTTTATTAAGGTTAAGGGGCATAGTGATGATTTCTACAATAATAGATGTGATGAACTTGCAAACTTAGCTATGGACGAAATCGAAGCAAATATGTTAAATAAATAACCAATTATGATTTACCAAATTGTCGAAATGAGAGGGAATGTGATACACGAAAAATAACATATATGTCGTACAATGAAAGAAAAAAATATTTACAAACTCTATATTGCAATTTTTACTGCAAAAGCGTAAAATAAAAATGAATAATTATATAGGGGGCAGGAATATGGAGTTATTAGATTATTTAAAGAAAATAGGTATAATAAATCCTAAAAATGTATTTTATAATCTTTCTGTTGGCGATTTAGTTGAACATTCTGTATCAAAAAATGAAGGAGTTCTTTCGGATACAGGTGCAATTTCTATAACTACAGGAGTATATACAGGAAGGTCTCCTGAGGATCGTTTTATAGTTGATACTGAGGATGTTCACGATTTAATCTATTGGGGTAAGGTGAATAAACCAATTTCAATAGATGTTTTCAACAGAGTATATGGAAGACTTATGGCATATTTGGAAAACAGAGATTTATATGTTTTTGATGGCTATGCCGGTGCGGATGAGAGATTTGGAATAAGGGTAAGGTTTATAAATGAAATGGCTGTACAAAATTTATTTGTTCACCAGCTCTTTATAAGAAAAGATGATTTAAAAGATTTTGAACCGGATTTTACTGTAATTGCAGTTCCACACTTTAAGGCGATACCAGAGGTTGATGGTACAAATTCAGAGGCCTTTGTTATTATAAATTTTGAAAAAAGGGTTGTAATTATAGGTGGAACTATGTATTGTGGTGAAATTAAAAAGTCTGTATTTTCTGTTATGAATTATCTATTGCCTCAAAGAAATGTCTTACCTATGCATTGTTCTGCAAATGTAGGTAAAGATGGTGATGTAGCACTATTCTTTGGACTTTCAGGAACGGGTAAAACAACTCTTTCAGCAGACGGAAATAGATATCTAATAGGAGATGATGAGCACGGCTGGTCAACAGAGGGTGTGTTTAATTTTGAGGGTGGATGTTATGCAAAATGTATTGGATTAGATAAGGATAAGGAACCACAGATTTATAATGCAATAAAGTTTGGTACTGTACTTGAAAATGTTGTTTTAAACGAAAATAGAGTACCAGATTACAATGATTCATCACTAACAGAAAATACAAGAGCAGGATATCCAATTGACTACATAGATAATGCCTTAAAGTCTGGGAAAGGTGGACATCCAAAGACAATAATATTTTTAACAGCAGATGCCTTTGGTGTTCTTCCGCCTATATCTAAACTTACTAAAGAGCAGGCTATGTATCACTTTATGTCAGGATATACAAGCAAGTTGGCGGGAACAGAAAGAGGAATAAAGGAGCCTAAGGCTACCTTTTCAGCGTGTTTTGGAGAACCGTTTATGCCGCTATCCCCATTGAAATATGCAAAAATGCTTGGTGAAAAAATAGAAAAGTACGATGTTAGGGTATTTTTAGTAAATACTGGTTGGAGCGGTGGTCCCTATGGGGTTGGTAATAGAATCAATTTAAAATACACAAGAAGAATGGTTGAGGCAGCTATAAATGGAGAGCTTGATAATGCTGAATATGTTGTTCATCCAATTTTCAAACTTAATATGCCATCATATATAGATGGTGTGCCTGAGGAGATTTTAAATCCTATAAACACTTGGAAGGATAAGGATGAATATATTAAATATGCAAAAGAATTGGAAGAAAGATTTAGAGAAAACTTTAAGAGATTTCGAAGGGAAGAGGAAGATAAAGTAGAAAAGGAACTTTGGGCATAGAGTATTTATTAGCAAAAGGGTGACACATAGGATTTTACAATCCTATTAGGCTGTTGAAAAAGGTATATTTTGATTAGCCCTATGAAGGATTTCTTGGGCATTCGTTCATTTCGCTAATCAATTCTAAGCCTTTCTTTGTTTGAAAAAGTCCTACCCTCGCGATGCCATCGTCCTGATGGCCGCTCGGCTCGGCACGTCCTGTGCCGAATTACGGACTTTTTCAAAGTCGAAAAGCTAAGAATTGCTAAAGCTCACGAAAGAGCCCATTGAAATCCATTCATAGGGCTTTTTCATAATTTATCTAAAAAGTAGGTTTGTCAACAATCTCATAGAATTTTAAATTCCTATGGCATCCTTTATTTTAGAATGTCCTTCAACTATTATATTATTTGTTGTATAATGTTGTTGAAACATTATTTGGGGTGATGATATGAGAGTTAATCGTATAAATAGAACAAATTCTGCAGAAACTAAGCAGGTAGCAAAAACATCTGTTTCATCAAGCTTTTCAGCTGCATTAGATTTGGCAAACAAAGACCAAACAGAGCAAAATTTACAAAATATGCTAAATGAGATAGATAAGTTAGGTAAAAAACTTATAGCAACAAGAAGCGTAGAGGATGCAAGGGAGTATAGAAAAAAGGTACAGGAGTATTTAAATTATGTGGTAAAAAATGCATATATTTTAAAAAGAGAGGTTGGGCCATATAGCTATGGTCTCCATATTAAAATTGAGATTATCAATGAAAAGGTGGATGCTATAACAAGGGAACTAATAGAACAGCAGAGGGAGACAATAGAGCTTGCAGATAAGATAGAGGAAATAAAGGGATTGCTTGTAGATGTTTACAAATAAATAAATTGAATTTGTAGAATATATTGACAAATTATAAAAATATGCTAAAATAAATAGTGTAAAGAAGATGGCCCTATGGTCTAGTGGTTAGGACGCCGCCCTCTCACGGCGGTAGCTGGGGTTCAAATCCCCATAGGGTCACCAGAAGAACCCGATTTTGGGTTCTTTTTTTATGAATAAATCTCCCTTTTGGTGAAAAAATAGTGTTGAAGGGAGGTTTTATAATGGCAAGAGAAATAAAACGAGAAGAAAATGCAGGAATTTTAAGTACATTATTAAAGTTTGTGGTAAATGCAGTGGTGCTTTTGGCAGTAAGTTTTTTAGTACCTGGATTTGTAGTAGTAGGATTTTGGACTGCATTTTTAGCATCAATTGTGATTACGCTGCTTGATTATTTAGCAGGAACAGTGTTTAAAATTGATGCTTCACCCTTTGGCAGGGGATTAAGTGGTTTTATTATTGCAGCAGCTATTATTTACCTTACACAATTTTTTGTGTCAGGTGTATATGTTAGTATAGCTGGTGCATTGATAGGAGCACTTGTGATTGGACTCTTTGATGCCTTGATTCCAACAGATGTGTTTTAAAAGAACCGTTTAGGGATGCCCTAAACGGTTCTTTTGTGTATAAAAAATATAAAAATGTGTTGATATAAATAATTAAATTATCAAAATAAGTTATACAATATAGAAAATGAATCGTATTAATGATATAATAATGGTGAATTTTATATATGGAGGTAACACTATGGTAAATCACGATATTGCTATGGGGATTGTCAGAGTTACTGAGGCTGCAGCACTAGCCTGTTCAAACCTTTTAGGTAGGGGAGATGTTGATTTAATAGAGAAGGCAGCGGTAGATGGAGTAAGGCATGCCTTTGATCTACTACCTATTAAGGGTAGAGTGGTTATAGGAGAATGTGATTTAGATAAAAAACCTATAATGTACATAGGAGAAAAGGTTGGAACTTGGGAAGATGGACTTAAGGAATACGATGTTGCAATAGATCCTTTAGATGGTTCAGTACTTGTTGCAAAGGGAAGGCCTAATGCTATTTCAGCAGTAGCAGTAAGCGAGAAGGGTAGGATTTTTAGGGCACCTCAAATATATATGAAAAAGATGGCTGTAGGTCCAAAAGCAAAGGGATGTATAGATTTAAATAAAAGCTTAGGTGAGAATATAAAATGTGTAGCTGAAGCTTTAAATAAAGATGTTGAAGAAGTAACTGTTATGATACAGGATAGACCAAGGCATAAGGAGTTAATCGAAGAGGCAAGAAGTGTAGGTGCAAGGGTAAAAATATTTGGTGAAGGTGATATTGCAGCAGCGCTTGCCACAGCCTTTGAAGAAACAGGTGTTGATATGTTAGTTGGTATAGGTGGTGCACCTGAGGGAGTACTTGCTGCAGCTGCATTAAAATGCTTAGGAGGAGAAATATTGGTAAGGCTTATGCCAGAGAATCAAAGACAGATTGATATGTGTAAAAGGGCAGGGCTTTTGGATGTTGAAAAAATTCTATCACAGGATGATTTAATTACATCCGATGATGTATATTTTGCTGCAACAGCAATTACTGATTCAGACTTATTAAAGGGAATAATCTATAAAGAAAATTATGCAACAACTCATTCAGTGGTTATGAGGTCCTCAAATGGAGTTTTAAGGTTTGTTGATGCAATTCATAAGCTTGATACGAGTCTTATAAAGGTACAGGAATAATTAAAAGTGTCGTAGAGGCTATTTTAAACCATCTACGACACTTTTGTTTATTGGGCTTAACTATTTTTGGAATATGTATTATACTAAAAAGTATAATATTAAGGGAGGTAGATGTGATTGCGTACCTTTATAACCTTTGAATTTAACAGAGATACTAAGGAAAAAATAGCAGAATTACAAAATAAAATAAGAAATGAAAGTATAAAGGGTAGGTTTAAATACATAGATAATTTTCATTTGACAATTAAGTTTTTAGGAGAAGTTGAAGAGAATAAGATTGAATTGATATATCAGGATCTGTTAAGAAAAATAAAGGGAAAAGAGAAGATTAATATATATTTAAAGGGATTAGGATGTTTTGGAAGAGGAGATGTTATTAAGACAATTTATTTAAAATGCCACGGTGATTTAGATAAGATTAAGGATATATATAATGAGGTGGATAAAATAACTTCAAACTATGGATTTAAGGTGGAAAATAGATTCACACCTCACGTGACCATTGCACAGGAGGTTATCTTAAAGAGCAAATTTGAGGATCTGCAGAAAAAAATTGAAGAGTATTTAATAGATAACATAGTATTTGACAGAGTGACAATAATGAAGAGTGAACAGAGGGATGGTAAGAGAATTTATACGCCTATTTATGAAATCCATCTTAAATAATGGAGATGAAGTATATGCGGTTAAAAAGGGCCTTTTCTTTTATAACATTACTTTTGATAACAGTGGTTGTGCTTTTATATAGAAAACAACTTTTGAATATGATAAAAAATCCAGAGGATATTAGAAATTTTTTATTATCCTATAAGGGATACGCAGTAGCAATTTTTTTGCTTTTATCAACTATTAGGTCGGTTTTTCTGCTTCCTGCTGGAACTTTTGCAGTAATTTCAGGCTTGACATTTGGCAATTTAATTGGCACACTACTTACATGTGTCGGTGTTACCTTAAGTGGTATATTAGCATATTTTATTGCTAAATACTTTGGCAGAGAGTTTGTAGAGTGTATTTTAAAAAGAAGGAAAATTGATATTAATAGTTTGATAAAAAAGGAAGGTCTTTTTTACATAATTTCATTGAGACTTATACCCATATTTCCCTTTGATGCAGTAAGTTATGCTTCAGGGCTTATGGACGTAAATTTTAAAGACTTTGTATTTGGTACTTTTTTAGGTAGCCTTCCGGGTGCATTTATATATACCTTTTTAGGAAATTCAATTATGGATATAAAAGGACCAAAATTTAAATTAGCATTGTTTCTTGTTATAATATCGTCTATAACACCAATTATATATAAATACGTTTTAAAGAAAGGATGATTGTATGATAACAAAGGAGCAAATACAAAGAATAAATGAACTTTACAGAAAATCACAGCAGGAGGGACTTACAGAAGAGGAAAAGAAGGAACAGGCCTATTTAAGAAGACTTTATATTGATTCTGTTAAGGAAAGTTTAAGATCTCAACTTGAAAATATAAAAGTAGTGGATAAGGATGAATATGATGAAATTATGAAAAATAAAGGATGTTCTTGTGGACATGAACATGAAAGTTGTGGTTGTGGTCATAAACATTAATTAGGTAGTGGTTTTATGAAAAATATTTTGAGAAAAAAATATATAAATATTAGAAATGAGCTTTCAAAAGAGGAAGTTATAAAAAGAAGTATAGTAATTACAAAACATATAATAAATTGGGATAAATTTTTAAATTCAAATTCAATAATGATATATTCTGCCTTTAGAAATGAAGTAGAGACTTCATTTTTGGCAGAGGAGATTCTAAAAGAAGGTAAAGTATTAATATATCCAAAGACAATAAAAAGCCAATTTAAATTAATACCTTGTATAGTAAATAAGATAGATGAATTAACTAAGGGAGAATATGGAATATTAGAGCCTAATCAATTTGAAGTTATTGATAAAAAGCAAATTGATTTGATTTTTATCCCAGGTGTTGCCTTTGATAAAAATGGGTATAGATTAGGATATGGTGCAGGCTATTATGATAGATTTTTAGAGGATTTTAAAGGTATAAAGGTTGGAATTTGCTACGATTTTCAAATAGTTGATGATGTATATAAGGATGAACACGATATAAAAATGGATTATTTAATCTGTGAAGAGGGAATATTAAAATTATAAGTAAAAAAATTTGAAAAAATTTTAAAAATAATATAGAATAGTGTTGTAATGTTTACCAAAAGGGGGTACATAAAAATGGATACAAAGGAATTACAAAACTTAACTAAAAAATATGA
The DNA here is from genome assembly GCF_000472625.1 of Caloramator sp. ALD01. Classification (NCBI taxonomy): domain Bacteria; kingdom Bacillati; phylum Bacillota; class Clostridia; order Eubacteriales; family Clostridiaceae; genus Caloramator; species Caloramator sp. ALD01. The sequence continues at coordinate 21,945 of NZ_AXAA01000016.1, read as the reverse complement.
ATATGTTTGGGATAAGCTAACAGAAGCTGAACTTAAGGAAGTAATGGATTTCAGTGAAGATTATAAGAAGTTTATGGATGCTTCAAAGACTGAACGTGAAGCTTGCAATGAAATTGTTAGAAGAGCAAAGGAGAAGGGATTCGTTGATATTAACGAATTAATATCACAGGGTAAAAAAATAAATGCTGGCGATAAGATCTATGCTGTAAATAAGGATAAGGCAGTTGCACTTTTTGTAGTTGGTAATGAACCAATGGAAAAGGGATTTAACATTGTTGGTTCACATATAGACTCACCAAGAATAGATTTAAAGCCAAATGCACTATACGAAGATGAAGCCTTTGCAATGCTTGAAACACACTACTATGGTGGAATTAAGAAGTATCAATGGGTTACAATTCCACTTGCAATACATGGTGTTGTAGTTAAAAAGGGTGGAGAAGTTATAAATGTTGTTATTGGTGAAGATGAAAATGATCCAGTCGTATACATAAGTGACCTACTAATACATTTATCAGCAAATCAAATGGAAAAGAAACTTGCCAATGGAATTGAAGGCGAAGATTTAAATGTATTAATAGGAAGTATGCCAATACAAGATAAAGAAGCAAAGGATAGAGTTAAATTAAACATTTTAAGACTTTTAAATGAAAAGTATGGAATGACTGAAGAGGATTTTGTTACAGCAGAGCTTGAAATAGTTCCAGCTGGTAAATCAAGGGACGTTGGTCTTGATAGAAGTATGGTTATGGCTTATGGACACGATGATAGAATTTGTGCATTTACTTCACTTGAAGCTATGTTTGATGTTGAAAATCCACAAAAGACTTGCTGTGCACTATTTGTAGATAAAGAGGAGATAGGAAGCAACGGTGCAACTGGAATGCACTCAAGATTTTTTGAAAATGTAGTAGCTGAAGTTATGGAGCTTAAGGGAGAATATTCAGAACTAAAATTAAGAAGAGCTCTTGCAAATTCTTGTATGCTTTCATCAGATGTAACTTGCGGCGTTGATCCAAATTATCCTGGTGTTGTTGAAAAGAAGAATGCTGCATATCTTGGAAAAGGAATAGTTTTAACAAAGTATACTGGTTCAAGAGGAAAATATTCCTGCAATGATGCAAATGCTGAATTTATGGGCAAGGTTAGAGATATATTCAATGACAACGGTATAGTATGGCAAACTGCTGAATTAGGTAAGGTAGATCAAGGTGGCGGCGGAACAATAGCGTATATTTTAGCAGAATATGGTATGGAGGTTGTTGACTGTGGTGTTGCACTACTTAGTATGCATGCACCATGGGAAATAGCAAGTAAGGCAGATATTTATGAAACATATAGGGCGTATAAGGCATTCCTATTAAATGCATAAGAACAATCAGAGGGTGGTTTTAAACCACCCTCTGATTATTTTCAAATACTATAAAACCTAAAAATAAAAAAATATAGGCATTTTTTAAATTTTTACGCATATTATGCATATAATGCATTAGGAGTGGTGGTATGGGTGAAGCAATTTTTTTAGCTGACAAATCATTGACTATAACAAATGAAAAACCAGAGGAAAATATAAATACAGATATAATCTGCTGTGGTTTCAATGGAAATTTTATATATAGAAGTTTTTTGAAATTTGATATATCTTCTCTTCCCTATAATGCTTTTATAACATCAGCAATACTTCAGCTATTTTTGATTGAGGATTATTTTAAGTGTTTAAGTAAAAATTTATATGCTTATATGTTACAGGAGGATTTTGGTGACTTCACAACATATAATCATCAGCCAAAGTTTTATAATGACTATATTAGAACAAATATATCCTATAAAAAGTATGGATTAATTAATATAAATATAACAAGTTTTGCACAACGGTGGATGAGTGGGGAAGTTATAAATAAGGGTATTTTATTAAGATGTGAAGAGAATAAAAAATCTCTTGTAGCCTTCGGTTCATCAAAAAGTAGCCAGTATTCTACAATTCCAAAACTATATATAAATTTTATAAAGCCAAGGGTATATGATGAGGGTAAGTTTATAGAAGTTAAAGAGGAGGTTATGGATTTAAATTTTATAAATACCGGTTATAGTAGTGTTTATGATGTAAGTAGAATGATTATAGGAAGTTTTTTTATAAAAAATACAGGATATAAAGACATTGATGTGTGCGTTGATGTAAGTGCAGATGGTTTAACTTGGGTTAGAGATATTGAAAAGAGGGTTTGTATAAGCCAATGTGAAATTCTTGTACCAAAGTACTATGGAAAATACTATAGAATATCTACATATACAAATGGTGAAGGAAGAGTGAATATTAAATTTATATATCAGGTATATAAATAGGGGGGATATATATGCCTAATAATGCTGTTTTTTCAAATAGTGCAAGTGATCTTAAGGTTCAGATTTTTGGATCAAGTGTTACTACGCCTATACAGGTAGATTCGAACGGTAAGCTACAAATTTCAACTGAAAATCCAATAAATGTAACTGCGACAGATTTGGATATTAGAAATCTCTCAAGTAGTCAAGATGGTGTAGCAGTCTACGGTAGTAATGATGGCGGAACTACTATGAAAATATTAAAAACGAATACTGATGGAGAACTATTTATTACATCTGATGAGACTTTGACAGTGCAGGCTACTGATCTTGATATAAGGAATTTAACAACTGATGATAGTGTTTCAATCTATGGTACCGATGGAACAGATAAAAGACAGATAAAAACAGATAGTAGTGGACGAATTGAGGTTGCATCGATTGCAAACGAAGTAGATATAAGAAATTTATCTAATTCACAGGATTCAATTTTAATCTATGGGTATGATGGTGAAAACAACAAGGTTATCACAACAGATAGCGATGGCTTAATTAAAGTAGTAAATACAAAGAGGAGTTTTGAAAGTCAACTGTTTGGTGATTTGAATACCACAGATAGTTTCACTTATCTTTCCTTTAAAGATGTATCAATGTATTCCGATTATGTATTTTATATAAAAAATAAGGGAAGTAACAGTGCAAGCCTAATAGTGCAGATTAGTCCTACAAATAATGCAAATGATGCAATAGACCATATAATTGACATTATTGTAACTTCGGGCGCCAAAGAACTCATAATACCAAGTAAATTTTTACAATATGTAAGGCTTGGATACAAATCAACATTAAGTGGACAATCAACTACATTGGATGTTTATTTTCAAGCAAGATATTAAATTTGTGGGTGGGAGGGTGGGATAAAGGGGGATATATGTCAATCACGTGTGTTATTTTAGGGGTTTGTAACTTGGAGGAGGAATTAATTGATCAGTTAAAATTTATATCAAAGGATATAATATATGTTCCTATTGTTATTAAGGGAACTAAAAGAAGTGATATTAAGATTTCAAACATAAATTTCGATGGGAATTTATCTAAACTTAAAAATATGGTTCTATCTCAAGTCACTGGAGAATATGTTTTATTTATTATGTCAAATGAGAGAATCTCAGATATAGAATATATAAAAAAATTAAAACTTGAGCATGATGCATACTCCTTTAATGTAATTCAAAATAGGGCAGAGGGAATTGTAGTTGAAAAACAAATAAGGCTCCATAAAAGAAATATTACATACATAGGTCATAATGGAAAAAGTGTGGCTTCTTTTGATTTGGAGGCATTAGATATATTTATTAATACAAAGACTTCTAAGGAAGAAAATATTAATATATATAAAGCTTTAAATAAGTATACAGATAATCTATCTAATTATGATTTTGTTGTCTATATTATGGAGTTATATTATTTGTCCTGTGAATTTGATGAAGTAATAAAGCTATATAATGTAATACATCATATGGGAGTAGATGAATATACTAAAAGATTAGTTGGTTTATCTTATTTTTATAAAAATAGGTATATAGAAGCTAAAATGTTCTTTGAAGAATTAAAACAAAAAAAATATGGTGATTCATCCTATTTTTCAGGATTGATAAATAAAAGGCTTGGAAATTATAATGAAGCTATTGAGGATTTTTTTAGTTGTCTAAAAAGTAAAGATTTTGACATTAGTGTATGGGGATGTAATAGCTTTTTGTGCTATTATGAGTTAGGAGAGGTCTATTATTTTTTAGAGGATTATTCTACCTCTTTAAAATACTATAGTTATGCTTATATGGCAAAAAAGGAATATATATTTTTAAACAAAATGTTTAGGATATTTAAGGTGCTCAAATTTAAAATAAATGTGATAGAAGGATACTTAAAGGACAATTTAAATATACAGGGAAGAGATTTGTATATTAATATGATGAGGGGACTTAGGGATACTGCAAGATGGGAGGAGGTAATTAAATATAGCATATTTGAAGATGATTTAGAATCAGTAGAATCAAGAATTATTGCCTATTATCATATAGGTGAATTTAGTAGGTGTTTTGACCTCATATATACTTATTTTAAATATTTAGATAAAGAATTCTTTCTAACATTGGGTATTTGCTGTATTTTACTTGATAGCAATCTGTATTTGACAAAATTTAAGGACTTTGTGGAAATAATCAAAAGGGAAAATTTGTCTGAGTTAATAGATGCCCACAATTACTTTTATTTTAATACCGAATACAAAGGGAACACTATTTACTTAGAAGCTATAATAAAATTGCTTTTAAGAAGCAGAAACAGCAAAGTTGAAGGCTATGTAAAAAGGCTTATATCCGATAAAATTGATATAAAGTTTTATGATGTTTTAAAAAGTTGTTATGAAAATAAATATTATGATTTATGCTTACAGATAATAGATGATAAATATAGAGATTACAAATTTGATTTCAATGTATTAACAATAAATGCAAAAATATGTTTTCTAAAGGGCAATTATTCAGATTGTGAAAAGTATATTTCCTATGCACTGATGCTTAAGGATAGTGAAGAGTTAAATAGACTACTTTGTATGTGTAGAATAAAAACATCTGTATTAAATATTTTAAAGTCAAAGGATTTGAGTGTAAAGACATCCTGTAGTAGAGCTGTTGATTATTTAGAGCTTGCATATAATAATTTAGATATTTTTAAAGATGAATGAGGTGGTATAGGTGGAAAAGGAAATGTTTAATTTTTTAACAGAAGAGGATGTAAAAAATGAGATAAACTCCTATCAATTAATTGTAAACTACATAAAGGAAAATTTTAAAGATGGAGAGGATTATGGTAAGATAGCAGAATACCCAAAACCAAGTTTATTAAAATCTGGAGCTGAAAAACTATGCTCACTTCTTAATTTTTCCGTTCAGGTTGAGATATTAGAAAAGGTAGAAGATTTTAAAGAAGGCATATTTCATTATGTTTGTAAGTGTACTCTTAAAAATAGTTTAGGACGCACTGTTTCAGAAGGATTAGGGTCCTGCAATAGCAGAGAAAGTAAGTTTTTAAATCAAAATCCATATGGAGTAGCAAATACTGTATTAAAGCTGTCGAAGAAGAGAGCACTTGTTGATGCTATATTAACTGCAACGAGGACATCGGGTATGTTTACTCAAGATATAGAGGAATTAGATGAGATAATAAATACAAATATAAAGGTGAATTTAGCTACAGCCAGCCAGAAGGCCTTTATTGCAAAACTTGCAAAGGATAAAGGGATGTCGGAAACACAACTTATGGATTTTACAAAAAAAGTAACAGGTAAGGAAAAATCAAAGGATTGGACAAAGGATGATGCAGCAAAAATTATAAAAACATTGAAGAATAAATAGAATAATATGAGTCCTTGTGCAAACAATAATTTAAAGGGGTGATATTGTGCAGCACAAGGACATTTTTAATTTTAATAATCCTGATTTTTCTCAACCTATTTCAATTTTAGAGGAGCAGGAGTTTATCAACTATAATTATGATGAATTGCCGTTGCAAAGACTCCCAGAAGAATTAGATAGGTTTACAAGCTTAGGAGCCATAGGTATTGCACTAAATGGTTTGGGGAAAAGAGTCGAATCAGAACACATTTTAAAAAGATTGTAGAGTTCCATTCTATTTCAAATAATTTTTTCGTAAAAATAAGTTAATCATTGACAAAATATTCGAAAAAGATGTAAAATATAAGCGAACCTCCACTTTTCACCACAATAAAAAGGGGGAGGGGTTCAAAATGCTAAAGGAAAAAATCGAAAATTTAAGAATTGAGTTGTATAATGCAATTTTAACAAATAAATTAGATAAAGTATTATATTTAAGCCAAGAATTAGATAAGCTTATAGTTGAGTATTATAATTTGACAACTCAAAATGCTTATCTTCCATCTTAATCACCATTTTAGCCAAGGAATTTTCCTTGGCTAAAAATTTTTTTTGAAAAAAATAAAAATACTATGGAAGGATTTTTATTTTTGTTATAGAATTATAATTGTAGTGGTGAAAAGTGGAGCAAAGTGGTTTGAAAGTGGAGGATAAGATGTTTATTGGGGAGTATAGTCACGCACTTGATGCCAAGAACAGAATGATTGTTCCAGCAAAGTTTAGAGAAGGTTTAGGTGGAAAGTTTATAATTACAAAGGGGCTCGATGGCTGTCTATATGTTTATCCTATTGATGAATGGAAGAAGCTTGAGGATAAGTTGAAGCAACTTCCTTTAACAAATAAGGACGCCCGTGCCTTTGTTAGATTTTTCTTTTCTGGAGCATCAGAGGTTGAAATAGACAAGCAAGGTAGAGCATTAATTCCCCAAAATCTTATCGAATATGCAAATATAGAAAAGGAAATAGTAAGTATAGGTGTTTCAAATAGAATTGAAATTTGGAGTAAAGATAAGTGGCTTGAATATAATGAACAAAATATAGACTACGATGAAATAGCAGAGAAGATGTCACAGCTTGGAATATAGTAATGAGGTGGTAATGTATATGGAATTTAAACATATTTCTATTATGCTACAGGAATGTATTGAGGGTTTAAATATAAAACCTGATGGTATATATGTTGATGGTACTTTAGGTGGTGCGGGCCACTCAAGTGAAATAGTAAAAAGGCTAAGTGGAGGATTGTTAATTGGAATAGATCAGGACAAAGATGCATTAAGGGCATCTATGGAAAGGCTTAAAGATTTTAATAATGTTAAGTTTGTACATAATAATTTTGCAAATATTAAGTATGTATTAAATGAATTGAATGTAGATGGTGTTGATGGTATTTTGCTTGATTTAGGTGTTTCTTCATATCAGCTTGATACTCCTGATAGGGGATTTAGCTATATGCATAATGCAAAGCTTGATATGAGAATGAATAGAGATGTTGATATAACAGCCTATGATGTTGTAAATGGATATACTAAAGAACAATTAATATATATTCTTAAAGAATATGGAGAAGAAAAATGGGCCTCAAGAATTGCAGAATTTATAGTTAAACAAAGAAATGTAAAACCTATTGAAACAACATATGAACTTGTGGATGTCATAAAGGCTGCAATACCAGCATCTGCAAGGCGTGAAGGACCACATCCTGCAAAGAGAACATTTCAAGCAATTCGTATAGAGGTTAATAAGGAGATTGAAATATTAGAAAAGGCTGTTAATGACTGTTTAGATGTTTTAAAAAGTGGAGGTAGACTCTGCATTATAACATTTCATTCCTTAGAGGATAGAATTGTAAAAAATGTCTTTAAGGAGAGACAAAATCCTTGTACTTGTCCACCAAGCTTTCCTGTTTGTGTTTGTGGAAAAAGGGGAGATATTGAAATAATTACAAAAAAGCCAATAGTACCATCGGATGAAGAAATAGAATATAATCCAAGATCAAGAAGTGCAAAACTTAGAATAGCACAAAAAATATAGGTTCTAAAGGTGTGCGGGGGTGAATAATTATGGTAATGGCAAGTAATAAGAATAGATATAAAACGCAGGGTAATGTTGCCTATAAGGTTGAAGTTAACGAGAAAAATAAGGTTAAAAAAGTAGAAAAACCCAAAAAAAGTACTAATAAAAATATAAAGGTTAAACTTAAAGTCTTAAGATTTATATTATTTACATTTGCACTTTCAATATTTACATTATCAAGGTTTGTACTTATATATAATATGAATACTGAACTTAGAGAATTAAAGAGTCAGGTTGCACAGGTGCAAAAGGAAAATCAAAATCTTCAGGTGTCACTTGCTGTTAAAAATAATATAAAAAAGATTGAAGGTGAAGCTGTAAAAAAATATAATATGGTAAATCCTAAGGCAGAAGAGGTAAAATACGTTGATGTCAAGATGTTATCTTCTGCTGAAGACAAAAAGGTTACAGCATATAAATTATTTCAAAAGTTCGTAGGTTTCATCCATTGATTTAGTAATAAACATAGGGGGGATGTATTTGTCAAGGACAACGCTGTCGATGAAAAGAAGAATAGTAGTTATATATATTATAATGATTATAGTTCAAACAGTAATAGTAGGAAGATATGCTTGGGTTCAGCTTGTATGGTCTCCCCAACTACAGAGAATGGCAAAGGAACAGTGGACTTATGAAATTATTATAGAAGCAAATAGGGGAAAGATTTTAGATAGAAATGGAAATGCTCTGGCTTTAAGTGGAAATGTAAATAGAGTCGATGTGGTTTTAAAGGATGTAAATGATGCAGTAAAAAAGAATAAGATTACTAAAGAGGAGATGGCAAGTAAGTTAGCTCCACTGCTTGATTTGAGTAAAGATAGTATTTTGAAAAAGTTAAATATGAATTATAATGCTGTCATATTAAAAAGAAGAATAGATAAAGACATAGGAAATAAAATTAGAGAACTAAAGTTGCCAGGGGTAATAGTGTCTGAGGATACAAAACGATACTATCCTAATGGCAATTTTTTAGCACATGTTTTAGGAACTACAGATGCAGATGGTAATGGAAGAGCAGGGCTTGAAATGTATTATAATAAAGAGTTAAAGGGTAAAACTGGTAGATTAATTATCCAAGGAGATGCGTATCACAGAGAATTACCCTATGATGCACCTACCTATATTCCTCCTAAAAATGGATATGATTTAGTTTTAACAATAGATCAGTCAATTCAATTTTTTGTTGAAAGGGCATTAGAACAAGGACTTGAGGAATATAAAGCAAAGAGAATAAGTGCAATAGTTATGGATCCAAAGACAGGAGAAATTCTGGCAATGGCAAACAAACCAGATTATGATCCTAATAATCCTTTTGCTGGTAAAACTACTGAGGAGGCACTAAATAGCTGGAGAAATAGAATGGTTCAAGAGAATTTTGAGCCTGGTTCAATTTTGAAGGTATATACTGCTGCAGCAGCACTTGAGGAAAATATAGTAAATGAAAATAGTAAATATGTATGTACTGGAGGCAAGGTGGTTGCAGGAAGAAGAATAAAATGTTGGAAGACTTCAGGTCACGGTACACAAACCTTTGCCGAAATTCTACAAAATTCCTGTAACGTAGGTTTTATGGAGGTAGGTCTTGAGCTTGGTGCACAAAGACTTCGTAAGTATTTTGCACAATTTGGATTTGGTCAAAAAACTGGTATAGATTTTCCAGGTGAAGAAAAAGGTATATTGATTCCGGTATCAAGTATGGGACCTGTGGAAACAGCAAACCAAGCCTTTGGTCAAGGTGTTGCGGTAACTGGAATTCAATATATTACTGCATTGTCTGCAATTGCAAATGATGGTGTAATGATGAAACCCCACTTTTTAAAGAAGGTATTATATACAGATGAGGATGGTAATACATCTGTTATAAGAGAATACCAACCTCAGAGTGTAAAACAAGTAATATCAAAGGATACAGCTGCGGAGTTGAGGAGTTTGTTAGAACTTGTTGTATCAAAGGGAGGAGCAAAAAAGGCATACTTAGAAGGTTATCATGTTGGAGGAAAAACTGGTACTGCACAAAAGGTTGCCCAAAACCCTAAATCTGGTTATGAGCCCGGTAAGTATATTTCGTCCTTTGGTGCTATCGTTCCTGCTAATAATCCAAGGTTTACTATATTAGTATCAATAGATGAACCAGATCCATCTAACTATTATGCAGGTAGTACCGCTGCACCTCTTGCAAGGGTTATAATTGAAGATATTGTAAAATACTTAAATATTGAACCAGATAGTGTTGAGGTGATAACACCTGAAATAGTTTTACCAGAAATTAGAGGTTTAAAATTGAATGAGGCTGTTAATATTTTGAAACAAAATAAGATTGACTATGAGAAGCAAGGGAATGGAGATATAGTGTATGATATGAGTCCAAAACCTGGAGTTTCTGTCAAACAAAATACAAAGATAACTTTATATATGGGATACGAACAAAACAAAGATTTAAAGGTGGTTGTTCCTGATTTTAAAAATATGACTAAAAAGGAAATTACGGAACTTGCTAAGGCTCTGGGAATAAAAGTTAATATTTCTGGTGAAGGTATCGGAGCAACACAGGATATTTTACCAGGACAAGAGGTTGATAAAAACACTACAATTAATGTACTATTAGAACAGCCGGAGGATTAATATATTTAGCACAATATGGTATTCCATATTGTGCTAAAAAATTAAAGGGGGTGTATTTATGAATCTTTTTTCTCTGCTTAATGGGTTGGATTTTGAGTTGTTACAGGGCGATGATGTAGAGATAAGACACCTGTCTTATTCAAGTAGTGATATTAGAAACGAAAGCCTTTTTTTCTGCATTGAGGGGTTTAAAACAGACGGACACTTATTTGTAAAGGAAGCTGTAGAAAAGGGTGCAAGGGCTGTAGTTGTCTCAAAGGATGTTTTTGTTGGTAAAGATATTACGGTTGTAAAGGTCAAGGATACCAGAGAAGCAATGGCAGCTATCTCTGCTAAATTTTATGGCACACCTTTAAATTCTTTAGAGGTTATTGGTGTTACTGGTACAAATGGAAAGACTACAACTACATTTATGATTAAATCAATTTTAGACGAGTTCAATAAAAAAACAGCCCTATTAGGTACAATATATGAAATTATAGGAGATAAAATAGAAGAAGCTAAAAGAACCACCCCTGAATCTTTAGATTTACAAAGGTATTTTTATGAAATGAAACAAAATAATATTACCCATTGCATTATGGAGGTTTCATCCCATTCCCTTGAGCTTAAAAGAGTTTATGGAATTAATTTTAAAGTAGGTATTTTTACAAACTTAACACAGGATCACTTAGATTTTCATAGGACTATGGAAAATTATTTTAATGCAAAAATGAAATTATTTAATTGTAGTGAATATTGTGTTATAAATATAGATGATGAATATGGGAAAAAAGCTTATGGCCTATTGAAAAATAAAAAGATAATAACATTTGGAATAGATAATAGAGCAGATATTATGGCAAAGAATTTAATAATAGATTCAGATGGGACAGAATTTGATTTAATATTAGATAATTATATTAGAAGAGTAAAACTACATCTGCCAGGTAAATTTAATGTTTATAATGCATTAGGAAGTATTGCTGCAGCACTTTCAATAAATATACCTATTGAGGTTGCAGTAAAGGGAGTTGAAAAATTAAAATCAGTACCTGGTAGAAGTGAAAAAATTAGTTGTAATATAGGCTCCACAATTGTAATTGATTATGCACATACTCCTGATGGAATAGAAAATATATTAAAAGCTGCAAGGGAATATACAAGAGGAAGGTTAATTACTGTATTTGGATGTGGAGGCGATAGAGATAGAGGAAAAAGACCACTTATGGGCAAGGCTGCAGGGCTACTTTCTGATTTTTGTATTATAACATCTGATAACCCAAGAAGTGAAGAACCACAGGATATAATAAAAGATATTATACCTGGTATTGTTACTACTAATTGTAAATATGTTATAATTGAAGATAGAAGAAAGGCAATAGAATATGCCATAAAAAATTCAGTAAAGGGTGATGTAATAGTGATTGCTGGAAAGGGACATGAAAAATATCAAATACTTAAGGACAAAGTTATAGAATTTGATGAAAGAAAAATTGTAGAGGATATTTTGAAGGAAGTAGTAACTCTGGAGGATATTATTACAGCTACAAAGGGGAAGGCGTATAATATAAAGGATACAAAAATAAAAGTAAATAAAATACAAACAGACAGTAGAAAAATTGAAGAGGGTGATGTTTTTGTTGCACTTATTGGAGAAAAATTTGATGGGCATAATTTTATAAAGGAAGTTAAAGGAAAAGGTGCTTTATGTGCTGTAGTTTCAAAGTTAGATTTAAATGTGGATATACCTCAAATTTTAGTAGATGACACATTAAGGGCCTATAAAGAAATAGCAAGATACTATAGGTTAAGATATGACATTCCTGTTGTGGCGGTTACTGGCAGTAGTGGTAAAACAACAACTAAGGAGATGATAGCTTCAGTTTTATCCCAAAGGTTAAATGTATTAAAGACTGAAAAGAATTTTAATAATGAGATAGGAATACCAATGACAGTTTTAAATCTAAATTCAAAACATAGGGCAGCTGTTTTAGAAATGGGAATGGATCGCTTTGGAGAGATTGAAAGTTCAGCATATGTAGCAAATCCCAATATTGCTGTTATTAGTAATATAGGAACAGCACATATTGAAAAGTTAGGTAGTAGGGAAAATATACTAAAGGCTAAAATGGAAATAACTACTTTTTTCAAAAAGGATAACATATTGATAATAAATGCTGATGATGATATGTTAAATAAAGTAGTTACAGATAAATATAAAGTTGTTAAATTTGCAATAAATAATGATGCTGAATATAAAGCTTATGATATAATAGATTTAGGTTCTGAGGGAATGGAATTTAAATGCTTATTATCAGGCATAGAAAGAAAATTTAAAGTTGCACTACCAGGAACACACAACATATATAATGCCTTATCTGCAATAGCAGTAGGGGATATTTTAGGTTTGAATTATGAAGAAATATATAATGGGATATTGGTATTTAATCCCGGTAATATGAGAATGAACATTGTTGAATTAGAGCAGGGTACTAAGCTAATAATTGACTGCTATAATGCTAATCCAGATTCTATGAAGGCTGCATTAGATGTTTTAAGTAAGTTTAATGGAAGAAGAATTGCAGTCTTAGGAGATATGTTTGAACTTGGAGATTACTCAGTTGAGTTACATAAGGAAGTTGGAGGATATGCTGCAAATAAGTGTGATATGTTGGTTGCAATTGGTGATTCTTCAAAATATTACTTTGAAGAGGCAAAAAATAAAATTGAATCCTATTATTTTAAAACTAAAGAGGAGGCATTAAATTTTATTAAAAGTAATGTTAAAGGAAATGATGTTATTTTAATAAAGGCTTCAAGAGGTATGGAGCTTGAGTATATATCAGACAATTTAAAAGAGCATAGGAAGTGAGGTTGTAAACATGGAGCTTACGATATTTGCTACAATACTTTCTTTCATAATTGTACTTTTGATAGGACCAATAGTTATTCCTCTTCTTAAGATATTTAAGTTTGGACAAAATATTAGAGAGGAAGGACCAAAAAGCCATCTTAAAAAGGCTGGAACACCAACGATGGGTGGACTGATGTTTATAATAAGTTTAATAATATCAGTATTGGCTCTTTCTTCAAAAATGAGCAGTGCACTATGGATTGCGTTGATTACAACTGTTGGATATGGTTTTATAGGACTTCTTGATGATAGCTTGAAGATAATTCGAAAGCAGAACTTAGGATTAAGAGCCTATCAAAAATTAATAGGTCAAATAACCTTTGCATTAATTCTTTCAATTTATGCCTATAACAATCCAGATATTGGCAGTATGGTGCACATACCATATACAACTAAATTTATTGATTTAGGTAGTTTCTATATACCGTTTATGGTTTTTGTTGTTGTTGGAACTACTAATGCAGTTAACTTAACTGATGGATTAGACGGTTTAGCAGCCAGTGTTACTTTAATTATCTGTGTTTTCTTTGCTATTGTGACCTATGGATTAAAAAGGCAGGATCTATCATTGTTTTGTGGTGCACTTGCAGGAGGTCTTTTAGGATTTTTAAAATATAATGCATATCCAGCACAGGTCTTTATGGGAGATACAGGATCCCTTGCTTTAGGTGGTGCTATATCTGCACTTGCAATTTTACTAAAGATGCCCTTCATAATAGTAATAGTTGGGCTAATATATGTTGTTGAGACACTTTCAGTAATTATTCAGGTGATTAGTTTTAAACTAACAAAGAAAAGAGTATTTAAAATGGCACCACTTCATCATCACTATGAACAGTTAGGTTGGCATGAAACTAAAATTGTTGCTTGGTTTAGTATATTTACTGCCATATTTTGTTTAATTGGTTTTTTAGCAATTAGTTTTTAGGGGGTTTAGCATGAAGGAAAAAAAAGGGCCTATTGACTTTGTTCTCTTTGCAGATATACTAATATTACTTTCCATAGGTATTTCTATGGTTTTTAGTGCCAGTATGCCTGAAGGAGAGATATATTATGGTAATCCACACTATTTCTTGATTAGACAAAGTATATGGGCAGTATTAGGAATTATTGTTATGTTGTTTACATCAAATATAGATTATAGGTTTTGGAGAAATAAAAACATCTTAGTTTTTGGATTTTTTACTGTTGTACTTATGTTAATTGGAGTTTTCTTTTTTCCACCTGTTAAAGGGGCAAGAAGATGGCTTGGGTTTGGATTTGCAAAAATTCAGCCATCTGAGATAGCAAAGATTTTTATAGTTTTATTTTTGGCTAATATGATTGAAAAAAAGGGCCAAGATAAAATGAAAAGCTTTTTTAAAGGATTATTTCCAGGACTTGTTATTATGGGGATTTTTGTTGGTCTAATTATTAAGGAACCTAATATGAGTACATCGGTTATTATAGCTACAGTATCACTTATTTTGTTATTTGCAGGTGGTGCAAAGATAAGGCATATGCTCCTTTTATTTTTATCGGGTGTAGTTTTGGCAATTATTGCAATTATTAGAGAACCCTATAGAATGAGAAGATTTACAGGTTTTTTAAACCCTTGGGCTGATAAATTAGAATCTGGATATCAAGCAATTCAGTCCCTTTATGCATTGGGTGCTGGAGGGCTATTTGGTAGAGGACTTGGTCTTTCAAAGCAGAAGTTTTATTATATACCAGAAGCACAAAATGACTTTATATTTGCTATAATTGGTGAGGAATTAGGTTTTATTGCTACCTTTATTATAATTCTATGCTTCTCTGTACTTATATGGAGAGGAATTAGAATTTCAATTAAGTGTAAAGATAAATACGGAAGCCTTGTAGCCTTAGGAATTACATCAATAATAGCAGTTCAATCATCTGTCAACTTTTTAGTTGTATCATCATTTATGCCAGTTACTGGTGTTACACTACCACTAATTAGCTATGGCGGTTCATCGTTACTTTTTACAATGGCAGGACTTGGGATACTGTTAAATATATCCAGATATATAACAAAGGATGGAGTTGATTAATATGAAGGTAATAATTACTGGTGGGGGTACAGGAGGACATATATATCCAGGTGTAGCAATAGCAAAAAAAATTCAGGAAAAGTATAAGGGAGCAGAGATAATTTTTGTTGGAAGCGAAAATGGGCTTGAAGGTAAATTAGTTCCAAAGGAAGGATTTAAAATAAAACTTATACCTGTTGAGGGACTTAATAAAAGAATTTCTTTTGGTACCTTCAAGTCAGTGATAAAGGTATTAAAGGGATTTGGTAAGGCTGGCAAAATTATAAATGAATTTAAGCCAGATGTTGTTATTGGAACTGGAGGTTATGTATGTGGTCCTGTGGTAATGCAGGCAGCACTAAAGGGGATACCAACAATAATTCACGAACAGAATGCTTTTCCAGGCGTTACTAATAAAATTCTTTCACACTTTGTTGATAGAATTGCTATTACATTTAGGGAATCTGAAAAATATTTTCCTAAGAATAAGGTTGTGTATACAGGAAATCCAATAAGGAAGCAGATACTTATGGCTAATAAAGAACAGGCAATTTCATCAATGGGGCTTGAGAAAAATAAGCCAATTGTGTTAGTGGTTGGAGGAAGTAGAGGAGCAAAAAATATAAATATTGCAGTTGTTGATATTATAAATGAACTATATAAAAATGGTATACAGCTTATATTTATCACAGGTGAAAACAATTATAATGAGGTAATTGAAAAAGTAAAGTCTAAATATCAAATAAACAATATGAAGGGAATTAAAATTTTACCATATGTGTATAATATGCACGATGCATTAGCAGCCTCTGATTTGATTATAAGTAGAGCAGGTGCTACTATTATATCTGAGATAACTGCATTAGGAAAACCATCTATTTTAATACCTTCACCCTATGTTGCAAATAATCATCAAGAATATAATGCAAGGGCATTAGAGGAAAAAGGTGCCTGCATTGTAATAAAAGAATCAGAACTTAAAAATGATATATTAAAGGAACAGGTATTAAATATAGTTAAAAATAAAGAGATATTATTGAATATGGCAAATGCATCTAAAAAACTTTCAAAATTAGATGCTGCAGATAATATAGTAAATCTTATAGAAGAGATTAAAAAATAATGTTGCAGGAATCTTCCTGCAACAAATTTATTGAAATACAAGGGATGGTGTTATGGAGGAAAAACTTATTAAAAGACAAAAACAAAAAAGGTTCTTATCATTTTTAATCATTTTTATAATTCTTTCAATTACAGTTGTAATTTCATTAAAATCAGATTATTTTAAAATAAAGGAAGTTGAAGTTAAAAATAATAATTTGATATCAAGGGATGAGGCTATCATTTTAGCAAATGTAATAGGAGAAAATATATTTTTTTTAGATAAAAATAAAGTAAAAACAAACATTCTAAATAATCCCTACGTTAAAGACGTAAAAATAAATAAAAAACTTCCTTCAAAGATTTTATTGACAATTGAAGAAAAGGATATAAAGGGAATTATAAGAGTAAAAAATTATTTTGTAGATATCGATAGTGAAGGAAGAATGGTTCATACTATAAACAAATTTCCTAATGGTAAGCTTATATATTTAGAAGGAATAGATGCAAAGGAATATGTGTTTAATGAATATGTTACCAGTGATTCTGTAAAATTAAAAAGTATTGTTGAGATATTAAAGATTTTCTCGTATATAGATATAAAATCCCAAATTGAGAAGGTAGATGTTAAGGACCCTTATAATGTTAATATTATAACAAAAAGTGGAATTAATATATGTGTAGGAGATTGTTCTAATTTAGAATATAAACTTTCCTTTGCAATGACTCTTTTAAAAAGCCCTGAATTAAGTGGTAAGAAGGGGACTATAGATATAAGTTCTGATGGAACAGCTGTATTTAACGAAAAGAGGTGATTAGATGAAAAAATTAAAATCACAGTTAAGCTTAGCCTTTATTTGTCTTATATTAGGTTTTATGATAACTTATCAGTATAGAATTTCCTATTCTAAAACAAAAATTGTAGATACAAGACAAATAAGTGACTTAGTTAAGCAAAATGAAATTTTGAAAAAGCAGAAGGAAGAATTGGATTTGAAGGTTAGAGAGTATCAATCAAAAATTGATGAAATTGAAAAATCAGTTACAATAGGTAATGAGGCTGCTGAAAAGTTAAAAAACGAGCTTGATAATTTAAGAGTTCTATCGGGACTTAATGATGTTGAAGGCCAAGGTATTGTTATTACAATTTCTCCAGTAGATAATGTTAAAAATAATTATATAAACCAAGTTTATGCTACTGATATTTTAGATATTATAAATGAATTAAACTCATCTGGTGCAGAGGCAATATCAATAAATGAAGAAAGGTATATAGCAAGAACTCAAATAAGAGAGGCAGGTGCCTATATAAAAATAAATGAAACAAAGTTTAGTCCACAGGATAAGTTTGTTATAAAGGCTATTGGAGATCCAAGTATATTAGAAGGTGCATTTAAAATGCCAGGAAATATTTTAGAACAGAATGCAGATAGAATAGCTTATACAATTGAAAAATCAGATAATATTAAAATATTAAAGTACAACAAAAAGATAGATTTTAAATATGCTAAACCAGGAAGGTGATGAGATGGTACCTTTAATAGGATTATTGATAGGTGTGTTATTGGGTATATTTTTAAAAATAGATATTCCAACATCGTTTACAGCGTATATTCCCGTAGCGATACTTGCAGCCCTCGATTCTGTTTTTGGAGGAGCAAGGGCATCACTTGAAAAAAAGTTTGATTCTGATATATTCATATCAGGCTTTTTCAGTAATATTGTACTTGCTATAGGGCTAACTTATCTTGGGGATGCATTAAATGTACCTATTTATTTAGCAGCTGTAGTAGTATTTGGTAGCAGGCTTTTTAATAACTTTGCAATTATAAGAAGAATAATATTAGAGAAGCTAAGGAGTAAGATGAAGGAAAGGGAGGAGTAGTGAAATGAAATTTAATGAATCAAAACTTCTCCTTATGATGTCAGGTATATTCACTGGTATTGTAATTACATCTTTTTTAGTCAAATCTACTCCTACTAAAACAATGTTTTTGACTTATAAGGATTATCAAAAACTTAAACACGAAAATTTCACATTAAATAGAGAAGTGGCAGCACTATCTAAAAATTTAGTTGAACTTCAGGTAAAATATAATCAATATACTACAAGTGAAAAAAGGACAAAAACAATCCTCGAATCTTTAAAAAAGGAATATGAAGAGGCCAAAATGTTATCAGGAATGGAGCAGGTTAAGGGACCAGGAATAGAAGTAAAGGTTGATGATGCACGAAGGAGTACTTACTTAAATGACTTTGAATTATGGAATAGTATAGTACATGATTTTGATTTAAGACAGCTTATTGTTGATTTAAAAAATGCAAATGCAGAAGCAATTGAAGTTAATGGGTATAGAGTAGTTGCTAATACTTCAATAACCTGTGAAGGTCCTATAATTATGATAAATGGGAATTATATAACACCACCCTTTACAATTAAAGCAATAGGTGATAAAGACGCACTTTACTATGCTATGTATAATCCTGATAGCTGGTATAAAACAATGGAATTGAGAGGATTGAAATTGAATTTAATAAAGCAGGATGAAATTACAATAAAGGGTGTTAATGAAGATATTGAACCTAAATACTTAAAAATAAAAAGATAAAAATTATTATAGTTTAGACTAAATTTTTTAAAAAATGTTACGATAATAAAAAAGTAAAATAAATTTTATTTTGTAAAAAGGGAATTTAAAATTTTTGTTGAATTATATTAATAATATACTAATGTTGGGAGGTTAAAATTTAAATGAGCAATGTAGTTGCAGCCTTAGATATAGGTTCATCTAAAGTGTGTATAATTATTGCTGAGATGAAAAATAAGCAGTTTAATGTTTTAGGTGTTGGAACCTCCGAGTGTAAGGGTGTTAAGAAGGGAATTATAGTTGATATAGATTCAACTGTTGAAGCAATTAATGGTGCACTAAAACAAGCAGAACATATGTCAAATAAAAAAATAAAATCGGTATTTGTTAATATTCCTGGAGGATATACTAACCTATATAAAACAAAGGGAGTTATAGCTGTTTCAAGGGATGATAAGGAAATTACAAAGGAGGATGTAAATAGGGTACTTGAGGCAGCAAAGGTTGTGGCTATACCTCAGGATAAAGAGATAATAGATATTATACCAGAACAATATATAGTAGATGGATATGATGAAATAAGAGACCCTATTGGTATGGTAGGGGTTAGACTTGAGGTGGATGCTAATTTAATTGTTGCATCCTGTACAACTGTTCAAAATATAATAAGAAGCATACAAAAGGCAGGATTAGCCTGTGATGGAATAATTTTAGAACCACTTGCAACATCAAGTGTGGTTTTAAGTGATGATGAGAAGGAACTTGGTATAGCTTTAATTGATGTTGGTGCTGAGACAACTGACATCTCTGTATTTAGAAAGGGATCACTAATATTTACCAAGGTTATACCAGTAGGTGGAAATCATATTACAAATGATATTTCTATTATATGTAAAATAACATCAACTGATGCTGAAAAAATTAAGAGACAATATGGAGTAGCTACTTCAAATTTAATAAGAAATAATGATATAATAAAGATAAACAGTATTGGTGGTAAATCTGAAAAGGAAGTTTACCTTAAGGATATAGCTGAAATAATGGAGGCAAGAATTTCAGAAATGCTATATCTTGTAAGAAAGGAATTGGAGGATAGGAATCTATACAATTCAATTTCCGCTGGTGTTGTTATAACAGGAGGAGGGCTCTTTAATATCAAGGGTATTCAGGATGTTGCACAATCAAGTTTTGAATTACCTGTTAGATTTGGCTATCCAAATTATATTGGAGTTGCAAATCCAATATATTCAGCTTCAGCTGGGACTGCTTTTTATGCTTTAAAGGAAAAAAGGACAAGCACAGTGGAACTATCACATTCAGTTCCTAAGAAGGAAGAGGATAGTCACTTTGAAGATTATGTTGAAGACGATTCTTCAAGTAAAAGAAATATACTGGACAAAATTAAAGATTTTTTTGCAGATTTTTTCTAAAATACAAAAGGGGGTATAAATGTGCTAGATTTTGATTTTGAAATTGAGGCAGGAGCTAAAATAAAGGTTGTAGGAGTAGGTGGAGGCGGTAATAACGCTGTTAATAGAATGATTGAATCAGGATTACAAGGTGTTGAGTTTATATCAGTTAATACAGATAGACAAGCATTGCATCACTCAAAGGCACCAGTAAAGATACAAATAGGAGAAAAGCTTACAAAGGGACTTGGTGCAGGTGCAAATCCTGAGATTGGTGAAAAATCAGCTGAAGAGAGTAGAGAAATTATTGTACAAGCACTAAAGGATGCAGATTTAGTGTTTATAACAGCTGGTATGGGTGGTGGTACCGGAACTGGTGCAGCACCTGTTATTGCAGAAATTGCAAAGGAAATGGGAATATTAACAGTTGGTGTTGTTACAAAGCCCTTTGACTTTGAAAGAGGAACAAGAAGAATCAATGCTGAAAAAGGAATAGCAAAATTAAAGGAAAAGGTGGATACTTTAGTTACTATTCCAAATGATAGGTTAAAGCATATTATAGACAAAAAGACACCAATAACAGAGGCCTTTAGAATTGCAGACGATGTCTTAAGACAAGGTGTTCAAGGTATTTCAGACCTCATAGTAAAACCTGGAGTTATAAACCTTGACTTTGCGGACATAAAAACTATTATGTTAAATAGAGGTTTAGCTCATATGGGTATTGGTAGAGCTTCAGGCGAAAATAGAGCAATTGAAGCTGTTAAGATGGCTATATCAAGCCCATTGCTTGAGACAACTATTGATGGAGCAACAGGAGTTTTAATAAATGTTACAGGCGGACCAAGTTTAACATTGTTTGAAGTGGATGAAGCTGCAGAACAAGTAAGACAAGTTGCAGACCCAGATGCAAATGTAATTTTTGGTACTGCAGTAGATGAAAGCTTAGGTGATGAGATCAGTATTACTGTTATAGCAACTGGTTTTGATAAGGTAAGAGAAGTAAAAGTAGAAGAGAAGGAAAAGGAATCCCATGATGAAGAAAAGTCACCAAAGGTGATTAATTTTGAGCCAGATTCTGATTTAGATATACCACCATTTATACGCAATCAAAGAGCAAGAAGATAAGAGGATAGAAGAGATAGGTATGGATAAATACCTATCTTTTTGGCTCTTTGTCAATTGTTGGGGCGGGTATTCAATTAGAATGCCTGTCCTTTCTTGTTTGAGAGTGATTTTATAAAGATAGGTTGGATGGGGGAGAGTCCCCTGCAAAAAATTGCAGGACAAAAAGACCAACGGGAGTTGGTTTTCTAAAATTTGGTATTATAATTTACTTTAATTACAGCAATGAAGAATTCTATTTCTAAACCTATCAAAGTTTTTAAAGCCGAAGGCATTTCTTTTAATAACTTTAATTTTGTTATTAAAGCCTTCAGTACAAGCA
>NZ_AXAA01000015.1:0-74602 GCF_000472625.1 Caloramator sp. ALD01 | reverse complement strand
TTAGAGGTTTTAGAAAGAAAAGAATGCTTCAAATAAATATTATTGAGGATATAAGAGATGAGAGATTTACAATAGAAGATACCTGGAATAACCCAGTATTTGAAAAAACTTAATGCAACAATAAAATTGGAAATTAATTATTTAAATTTCTTGGGGTAGGGGGAGTTATAACTATTTTTATAATCTACAGGGATGGCGGAATACCATTTCTTCAATAAGATGTAATAAGATATAATTTCAGTAAAAATAAAAATTCTACTGGAATTTTACTGCGAAATCTCTGCAACAATAAAGTATTTCTTGACATTAACAAGACATAAATATATAATTTTTATGTAATATGCCTTTTTGAAAATGTTATCCTGAGATAAATATTCTTTTTAAAGGAGGTGCATTTAGATGTTAAGAACATATCAACCAAAAAAGAGACAAAGAAAAAAGGAACATGGCTTCAGAAAGAGAATGAAGACTAAGAATGGAAGAAAAGTTCTACAAAGAAGAAGAAGAAAAGGAAGAAAGAGATTGACAGCATAAGGCCGCGATTCGTGGCCTTTTTATTCAATATATGTTTTTTATAATCTGAGGGATTAATATGAAAAAAGAAGAGAGAATAAAAAAGAATGCTCACTTTAGATTAATATACAAAAAAGGAAAATCAGTTAGTGATTCAAATTTAGTTATGTATTATAGTAAAAATGGAAATAATTATAATAGACTTGGTGTATCGGTCAGTAAAAAAGTAGGTAAGAGTGTAGTAAGGAATAGATATAAAAGATTAATTAGGGAAAGTTTTAGAAAAAATAAGTCTATTTTTAAGCAAGGATATGATATAATATTTATAGCAAGAGTTGGTATATTGAAAAGTAATTACAGTGAAGTAGAAAAGTCTGTTGTAGGACTTATGAAACGAGTAGGTCTGGTAAAAGAGGGGAAATAATGCGAAAATTTTTAATTTTTATAATTAAACTATATAGAAAGTATATATCGCCCTTAAAGCCACCAAGCTGTAGATTTTATCCAACGTGTTCTATGTACGCTATTGAGGCAATAGAAAAATACGGTGCTTTAAAAGGGGGATATTTAGCTATAAGGAGGATATTAAGGTGTCATCCACTTAATAAGGGTGGGTATGATCCTGTTCCATAAAGGAGGTAATTTATTTGGCAGGTATTAATTCAGCGTTAACAAGTTTTTTTAATTTAATCCATAATTTTGTAAGTTTAGGGGTTAAAAATTTAAGTCTTGCTTACTTTTTGGATATTTTTATATTTACAGCTATAATTAAACTAATACTTCTACCACTTACAATAAGTCAAACAAAGTCTCAAGTTAAGATGACTGAGATGCAGCCAAAATTAAAGGAGTTACAAGAAAAGTATAAGGGCGACCCTCAAAAGCTTCAACAAAAGCAAATGGAACTTTACAAGGAGATGGGAGCAAGTCCATTTTCAGGGTGTTTGTTGATATTTATTCAATTCCCTATATTTATTGCAATGTATAACGTTATTTATAAATACACAGGATTCAATGATGTAGGCTTTTTATGGATTAAAAGCTTAGGACAAAAGGATGCATTGTACATACTTCCACTATTATCAGGCTTAACTACATACATACAAGGTATAATGATGACTCCAAAGGGTGATGATGCACAGGCAAAGAGTCAAAAGCAAATGAATATATTTATGACATTATTTATTACTTGGGTATCTATTAATTTTAAGGCTGCACTTGTATTATATTGGATAATAAGCAACCTAATACAAATTGCTATTCAGTATTTCATAATAAACAGGATAAAAAATAGGGAACAGGAAGCTTTAGCGATTAAGAAGTAGGGTGGTGATTTGGGCCTATGAAGTCTATTGAAATGTCAGGAAAAACTGTTGAGGATGCTATTGAGGCGGCGTTAAAGGAACTTGGAGTAAAAGGTGACTCCGTTGATGTTGAAATATTAGATAGGGGAAGTAAGGGTATTTTAGGACTTATTGGTGCAAAGCCAGCAAGAGTTAAAGTAACTTTAAAAAAGGATTATGCAGCAATAGCTAAGAGTTTTTTAAGAGATGTTTTAGATAAGATGGGTGTTAAATGTGAAATACATATTAAAGACGAAGATGATGTGCTTAAGATTAATTTAGTAGGTCAAAGATTAGGAGTATTAATTGGACATAGAGGAGAAACATTAGATGCTCTTCAATTTTTAGTAGGTTTAGTTATAAACAAAGATAATACAGAAGCTGAACATAAAAAGGTTATATTAGATGCAGAAAATTATAGAAAAAAGAGGGAAGAAATACTTATTGGTTTAGCAAAAAAGCTTGCATATAAAGTTCAAAAGACAAATAAGTGTGTAAAGCTTGAGCCAATGAATCCTTATGAGAGAAGAATTATTCACTCAGCATTACAGGATCATCCATATGTAACTACCTATAGTGAAGGGGAAGAACCATTTAGAAAAGTTGTAATTGATTTAAAAAGATAATAAAATATGCCTGCCAAATGGCAGGCATATTTCTTGATTATTGTTTCTTTATATTTTGGTATAATATATAATGACTACACTTATAGAGGTGAATTTTATGTTTTTAGATGATACTATAGCTGCAATTTCTACACCTGTTGGAGAAGGTGGAATTGGAATTGTCAGAATGTCAGGAAAAGACTCTTTAAGTATTATTGAAAAGATTTTTAAAAGCTATAAAGGAAAAAATGTAAAGGATATGAAGTCCTATACTATGATGTATGGCTTTATAATAGATCCAAACACAGATGAGAAGATAGATGAAGTTATAATTAGCTATATGAAGGCTCCAAATACATATACAAGGGAAGATATAGTAGAGATTAACTGTCACGGTGGAGTTGTTGCAGTAAAGAGGATACTATCCTTAGTTTTGAAGAATGGTGCAAGGCTTGCAGAACCAGGAGAATTTACTAAGAGGGCCTTTTTAAATGGAAGAATAGATTTATCGCAGGCAGAGGCAGTTATAGATTTAATAAGAGCAAAGACAAGTGAAAGTATGCATATTGCTTTAGAACAATCTCAAGGAAAACTATCTCAAAGGATTAAAGATATAATGAATAGACTTTTAGGCATACTTGCCCATATTGAAGCATCGGTGGATTTTCCAGAAGATGATATTGAAAATGTTGTTTCATCAAAGATTATTAATGACTCAAATGAAATAATAAGAGAACTTGAAAATTTAATTAAAAATGCTGAAACAGGAAAAATACTAAGAGAAGGTTTAAATACAAGTATAGTAGGTAAGCCAAATGTAGGTAAGTCCTCTCTTCTTAATGCTCTTTTAGAGGAAAAGAGGGCTATTGTAACAGACATTCCAGGTACAACTAGAGATGTTATTGAAGAGTATATAAACATAAGGGGAATTCCTGTTAAAATAATAGATACAGCAGGAATAAGAGAAACACAGGATATTGTTGAAAAAATAGGTGTTGAAAAATCAAAGGAATATATAGAGAAGTCTGATTTGATTATATTTATGATTGATTCGAGCAGGCCACTTGATGATGAGGATTTAGAGATAATAGAACTTATAAAAAATAAAAAGGTAATAGTTGTAATAAACAAAATTGATTTACCAATGGAACTGAATTTAGATATAATAAAAAGTAATTTTAATGAAGAAAATATAGTCTTTGCTTCTATTAATACAGAAAAGGGCGTAGAGGATATAAAGCAAAAAATAGAAGATTTTGTATTTTCAGGAGAGGTAAAGTCTAAGGATATATTTGTTACTAATGTAAGGCATAAGGATATATTGTTTAAGGCAAAGGAGAGTATATTAAAGGGGATAGAAACAATTGAATTAGGACTTCCTTTGGATATAGCTTCTGTAGAGTATAAGGATGCATATTTAAAGCTTGGTGAAATTACTGGTGACACAGCTGCAGAGGATATTATAGATAGAATATTTAGTGATTTTTGTATAGGTAAATAGGAGGTGAGTTTTTTGTATTTTGCAGGTAGTTATGATGTTATAGTAGTTGGAGCAGGACACGCAGGATGTGAGGCAGCTCTTGCTGCTGCAAGAATGGGATGTAAGACTTTATGTATTACATTAAATTTAGATAGTATAGCAATGATGGCTTGTAATCCTTCAATTGGAGGTACAGCAAAGGGACATTTGGTAAGGGAAGTAGATGCACTTGGTGGACAAATGGGTATAGCAATTGATAATACATATCTACAATCCAAAATGTTAAATACAGCTAAAGGCCCAGCAGTACAATCATTAAGAGCACAGGCAGATAAGAAAAGATATCAGGAATATATGAAGCACGTTTTAGAGACGCAGGAAAATTTAACTTTAAAGCAGGATGAAGTTATTGAACTTGATGTTAAGGATAATAAGATAGTAGGTTTAAAGACAAAAAATGGTGCCTACTTTGAATGTAAAACAGTAGTAATAACATCTGGAACATATCTAAAAAGTAGAATAATAATTGGTGATGTAAGCTATAATGGAGGACCTAATGGTTTATTCCCTGCTAATGAATTATCCGATAGTCTAAAGGCATTGGGAATCAGTTTAAGGAGGTTTAAAACAGGAACTCCCGCAAGAATAAATAGAAGGTCTATTGATTTTTCAAAGATGACAATACAACCTGGAGATGAGAGAGTAATACCATTCTCCTTTATGTCTGATAATATAGAGAGAGTGCAAATACCTTGTTATTTAACTTATACAACAGAAGAGACCCACAAAATAATAAAAGAAAATATACATAGATCTCCACTTTTTACAGGAGATATTGAAGGAGTTGGTCCAAGATATTGTCCTTCAATAGAGGATAAAATTGTTAAGTTCCCAGATAAGGAAAGACATCAAATCTTTGTTGAACCAGAGGGTGAAAATACTGAAGAGATGTATATTCAGGGAATGTCCAGTTCTATGCCTGAGGATGTTCAGATTAAATTCTACAGATCCATTCCAGGCTTAGAAAATGCTGAAATAATGAGAACAGCCTATGCAATTGAATATGACTGCATTGACCCTCAACAACTTAAACTTTCACTTGAACTTAAATTTATTGAAGGATTATTCTTTGCAGGTCAGATAAATGGAACTTCTGGATATGAGGAGGCAGCAGCACAGGGAATAATAGCAGGTATTAATGCTGCACTTAAAGTAAAAAATAAGGAACCATTAATATTAGATAGATCAGATGCATATATAGGTGTTCTAATAGATGATTTAGTAACAAAGGGAACTAATGAACCTTATAGAATGATGACATCAAGGGCAGAATATAGATTGCTTTTAAGACAGGATAATGCAGATTTGAGATTAACAGAGAAGGGATATAGGGTAGGTCTTGTAACAGAGGAGAGATACCAAAGATATTTAAAAAGAAAACAGGCTATAGAAGAAGAAATTCAAAGAATTAAAAAAGTTATACTACCTCCAAGTGAAGAGGTAAATGAGTTTTTAAGAAAAAATAATAGTTCAGAGATAAAATCTGGTATACATCTGTATGATTTAATTAAAAGACCTGAGCTCACATATGAATTAACAAAGGCAATAGATAAGGAGAGACCAGATATACCCTATGATGTTGCAAGAGAAGTAGAAAATCAGATTAAGTATGATGGATATATACAAAAGCAACTTCAACAAGTAGAACAGTTTAAAAAGATAGAGCAAAAAAGAATACCAGATTTTATTGACTATAACCAGATACAAGGTCTTAGAATCGAAGCACAGCAGAAACTGTCAAAGATAAGACCACAAAACATAGGTCAAGCTTCAAGAATATCAGGAGTTTCTCCAGCGGATATTTCGGTACTTCTTATATACTTAGAACAGTTAAGAAGAAAAAAGGGAGAGTAGTATATGGAATTAAAGGAACTTATTTACGAGGGTGCAAAGGTATATGGTATTGAATTAGATAATGAAAAAATAGAACAGTTTATAATATATAAGGAATTATTAAAGGAATGGAATGAAAAGATAAACCTAACAGCAATAACCGATGATGAAGGAATAATAAAAAAACATTTTATTGATTCTATATCAATAATTAAAAGTGGATATATAAAAGATGGGATAAAGGTTATAGATGTAGGTACTGGGGCAGGATTTCCAGGAATCCCAATAAAGATAATAAATCCTAATGTAGAAGTTGTATTACTTGATTCATTAAATAAAAGAATAAACTTTTTAAATGATGTTATATCAAAGCTTGGACTTAAGGGTATAGTTGCGGTACACGGAAGAGCAGAGGATATGGCAAGAAAAGAAGATTTTAGAGAAAAATTTGATATTGCAACAGCAAGAGCAGTGGCTAATATGATGGTTCTTAGTGAATATTGTATGCCTTATGTAAAAGTTGGTGGAAAATTTATAGCACTAAAGGGACCTTCTGCATATGAGGAGGTAGAAGAAGCAAGAAATGCAATAGGTACATTAGGAGGAAAACTAAATAGTATTGTAGAAACTAATATATTAGGTGAGGATATAAAACATAATCTTGTTATAGTTGACAAAATAAAAAATACTGATAAAAGATACCCAAGAAAACCAGCTCAGATAGAAAAGAAGCCGCTAAGATAAACTTTTAATATTTAAAAAGGGATGGTGGATATGAAGGCTGAAAGAGAGATTATAAATATACCTATAACAAAAATAAGACAAAATATGTATCAGCCAAGAAAAGTATTTAACCAGGAAGCATTAATAGAACTATCAGAATCAATAAGAGAATTTGGAGTATTACAGCCCATAAGTGTACGAAGAATCAATGATAATCTTTTTGAATTAGTTGCTGGAGAGAGGAGACTTAGAGCATCTCAACTTGCTGGATTAACAGAAATACCTGCAATAATTGTAGATATTACAGATACAGAATCCGCTGTACTTGCACTTATTGAGAACCTTCAGAGAGAGGACTTAAATTATTTAGAAGAAGCAGAAGGATATTATAACTTAATTAAAGAACACGGATTTACACAAGAGGAGCTTGCAGTAAGAATAGGAAAAAAGCAATCTACAATAGCAAATAAACTTAGATTATTAAAATTATCTGATGAAGTAAAGGAAAGGCTTATAAGTGAAGGCTTAACAGAAAGGCACGCAAGAGCACTTCTTAAACTTGAAGATGAAGAATTACAAAAAAAGGTAATAAATGAAGTAATAAAAAAGGGATTAACAGTAAAAAAGACAGAGGAATTAATTGAGAAAATTTTAAATGAAAAACAAAACAGTAATAAAAACAACAAAAATATAAAGAATAAGTATAAATGGAATATAAATACAAAAATAATAACCAATACCATAAAACAGATTATGGAAAAAAGTGGAATAGAAGCAGAGTATAAACAAAAAGAGTTGGATGAGTATTTAGAAATAGTAGTGAGAATTCCAAAAAAGTGATAAGCAAAAAGTGTAATAAAGAATATTCTGAAAAATACCGTTATCTATTTTATATTAAAGAATTAATTGTTTTTTAGATAGCCCTATGAAGGATTTTATAGGCACACATTATAAGTTGCCTTTTAAAATCTATTCGTAGGGCTTTTGTAAAATTTAGAGTATTGTTTTATATTTTGTTGAACAAAAGAAGTATTCCTATTGCAATAAATGCTATTGCAGCACCCTTTTGAATATATTGAGGTGGTATGATACGGCTTAGTGTATCTCCTAAAATAACAGCGACCAGAGAGGAGCAAACTAAAGCTAAACTGGAACCTAAAAATATTACTAATTTTTGTTTAGAATTAGCGGATAACATCATAGTTGCAATTTGAGTTTTATCCCCTAATTCAGCTAAAAATATAGTTATAAATGTAGAAAATATTAATTTTAACATAAAATCCTCCTAAATGTATTTAAACTAATTCATTCTTACTGTAAAATATATTATATGACGTGTGATAATATACATGGGGGTGTAAATTAGATGGGAAAAATAATATCGATATTTAATCAAAAGGGTGGTGTTGGGAAAACTACTACCAGTATTAATTTGGCTGCATATATTGCAAGCTTTGGTAAGAAGGTTTTATCAGTTGATATAGATCCACAAGGCAATACAACAAGTGGTTTTGGTGTAAATAAAGATGATTTAGAGTTTTCTATGTATGATGTTATAATGGGATTAGATGCAAACAAGGCAATAGTAGAAGTTTTTGAAAACTTGTATCTACTTCCTTCAAATGTAGAATTGGCTGGTGCAGAAATAGAACTTACTGCAAGAATAAATAGAGAAAGCAAATTGAAGGAAGCGTTGATGAGTATAAAGGATGATTATGATTATATATTTATTGACTGTCCACCATCTCTTGGGTTATTGTCAATAAATGCACTTACAGCTTCAGATAGTGTACTCATTCCAATACAATGTGAGTTTTATGCACTTGAAGGTGTTGGACAATTGATGAATACTATTCAGTTAGTTAAAAAGAGTTTAAATCCTAAACTTGATATACAGGGTGTAATTATGAGTATGTTTGACGGTAGAACAAACCTTTCTATTGAGGTTGTTGAGGAAGCAAAAAAATATTTTAAGGGCAAGGTATATACTACGATTATTCCGAGAAATGTTAAATTGGCGGAGGCACCAAGCCACGGTATTCCAATTATGCTGTATGACAAAAATTCCAGGGGAGCAGAGGCATATATGGAGCTTGCAAAAGAATTCTTAGAATATGATGAAGGAGGATATTGATATGACAGCAAAAAAAAGTGCATTAGGTAAGGGGTTAGGTGCTCTGATACCAGATGTTGAAGTTAAAGAATTAGAGGGTGTAAAGGAAGTTGATATAAATGATATATTTCCAAATGAGGAACAGCCAAGAAAAAATATAGATATAGAAAAAATAGAACAATTGGCACAATCGATAAAGGAACATGGTATAATTCAACCTATAATAGTAAAAAAAGAAGGCGAGTATTTTAAAATTATTGCAGGAGAAAGAAGATGGAGAGCAGCAAGGCTTGTGGGACTTAAAAAAGTACCAATTATAGAGAAGGAAATTAGTGAAAAGGAAGCAATGGAAATTTCATTAATAGAGAATATACAAAGGGAGGATTTAAATCCTATAGAAGAAGCACTTGCTTATAAAAAACTTATAGATGAATTTGGGCTGACACAGGATGAATTAGCAAGAAGGCTTGGAAAGTCAAGACCAGCAATAACAAACTCCCTAAGACTTTTAAATTTAGACAAAAGAGTTATTGATATGATTTTAAATTCAGATATAACAGAAGGCCACGGCAAGGTTATAGCAGGAATAGAAGATAAAAACAAACAATATGAAATAGCAATAAAGGTTGTAAATGAAGGATTAAATGTAAGGCAGACAGAAAAATTAATTCAAAATCTTAACAATATAAAGGATAAAAAAGAAAAAAATAATACAAAAGATATATACATAAAAGATATAGAGGACAGATTAAAAAATATATTTGGCACAAAGGTGAACATAAATAAGGGTAGAAAAAAAGGAAAAATTGAGATAGAATATTATAGCGAAGATGATTTGCAAAGAATACTTGATATATTAAATTTATAAAAAATGTTTCACGTGAAACATTAAAAAAGGAGCTGATCTTATGGAATTTATAAAAAACTTTTTTCAAACCTATGGTCTTTTTATTAACATAGGTATATTAATTTTAGTGTTAATCATATTGTTCTTAGAAATATTAAACAAGGTAGAACTTAATAGAATTGAAAAACGTTATAGAAAACTAATGAAGGGTAATAATAATAAAAATTTAGAAGAACTAATTATACAATACACAGATAGTATAGATAAGGCATTAGAACAAGTTAATAAAAATACCGAGTTATACAATGATGTAAACTTAAGATTAAAAAAATGTATACAAAAGGTAGGTATTGTAAGATATAGAGCCTTTGATGATGTAGGTAGTGATTTAAGTTTTTCAGTTGCACTTTTAGACGAAAATAATAATGGTATAGTACTTACTGGTCTTTTTGGTAGGAGTGAATGCACTACATTTGCAAAACCAATTGAAAATGGAATTTCAAAATATGACTTATCCGATGAAGAAAAACAAGCCTTAGAACAGGCACTTAAGTAATAATAAAACACCTCCTGTGAAATAATAAAAACAGGAGGTGTTTTTATGATTATAAGCGTTCAGGATAATTTAAAGGAAATAATATTAAACTTAGAAAGTTTAGGTTATAATGTTCATAAATTTAGTGAAGGCATACCTTCAGATGTATATATTTATAAAGATGAAGAATTGGGTTTATCTAATTTAACAAATCACGTTAAAACTCCAGATAGAGGAGCACTTATTATAAATGTTGACAATAAAAGTATGAAGGAAATTTTGTATGCAATTAATAATAGAGCTTATTCGCCAATTTTTTAATCTATAGCTACTTTGTAATTGTAAATTTGTTTTAGAGACATATAAATACTTGTAGTGATTATTTCAGCCATCTTCATAACAATGCTTAATCTGGTGTTTTGTAAAACTATATACTCCATAAATCCAGAACTATTAACAATTCCAGTTATGCTTATATCTCCTACAGGTTGAAGTTTTTTATTTACTCCAGCACCTGGATAAACAGGTCCCTTTATTAAATTAATATTACCTATATTTTCGCTCTTTCCAAGAGATGCATCAATGGCTAAAATAAAAGGGTTTTTTATTGTGTTGTATATAAAGTTTATATTTTCATCAAGATTTTTAGCGTGGACAGGATTATTGAGTGTTCCATATATATCAACCTTTTTATTTAGAGATAATTTATTAAGTTTATATCCAACAAGAGGACCTAAACAGTCTCCAGTTGATCTGTCTGTACCTATACAAAGTATAACTAAATTTTTATTATATATATCGTTTTCTAAAATCAAGTCAATTAATTTAATTGATAGAAGGTAGCTTGAATTTATATTATTTACGTTTGTTGAAAAGTATATATCATTATTTATAGGCATAGTAAAACCTCCCATTTTCCTATATTGTAAGTTTATCCAAATGGGAGGTTTTATATTCCTATAATATTTTTGTTTTTTTAAGTATGTTATATAATACCATTAGAAAAATAAGATAAATCATACCTACAAACCCATATGCCTTTATACCTATAAATATTGCAGCTAAAACAGCTACAGGATGAAGCCCAAGTGATGCAGAAACAAGCTTTGGTTCTAATATTTGTCTAACAATAGTTACTATAAGATATAATATTAGAATTCCAAAGGCTATAATATATTTTTTAGTTATAATATAATATAATGCAACTAAAGAATAAACGGCACCAATACCTAAAATAGGTAAAACATCAAATATAGCAGAAACTATACTTAAAATTAATGCGTATTTTATATTTAATATAGAAAAACCAATATATGTTTCTATAAACGTTAATGTAACAATAAAAGAATATGCTTTTATATATCCAGTTAAGGATTTATTTAATTCATCTACTATTAAGGAAAATTTTTTCTTTCCATCTGGTGTAAATATATTTAATATTGATGATCTAAAGTTTAACATATCTTTACTAAAGAAATAGGAGGATAATAAAGAAACAAATAGGATTAAAAAAATAACTGGAAGTTTTAGTACAATAGATAACAACTTATTAAGTATAGATAGGGATATATCTAAACTTGAATAGGCAAATTTAGTAACTTGTTCATTTATTTTTTGAACAATAGCTGGATCAATTGCATCGTAATATAATCTTAATTTATCAAAGTATTCTTGAATGTATGGAATAAATGTGTTAACGTTAGGTATAGAAGATACTAATTGTTTTATTTCGTATGTTATTTTTGTAAAAATACCTATTAGTAATAAAATAAATATGATATATACAAGTAGAACAGATATCAAAGAGGCAATAGAATCTTTAAATTTTAATTTACGTTTTAAGAATTTAACTAAAGGTAGTGAAATCAAAGAAACAATTATTCCTATAACAAAAGGGAGTGTATAGGATAATGTTGAAAAAAATAAAAAGAATATTAAAGTATAGATTACTATAAAAATTGCAAAATTCCTCAATTTAATTAGAAATTGTTTATCAAACATATAAAACCCTCCTTTGTTTCATTATTATAACATAATAAATTAGAATAATCATCAAGATGAGGTGAAAATTATGAATTATTTAGATAATCAGGTATTTTTAGAAACAGCAGAAATTTTAAAGGTCATAGGACATCCTATCAGATTATGTATATTAAAGGGACTATATATTGAAGGAGAAAAAAATGTAACTACAATGCAGGGGTGCTTAAACATACCTCAGTCTACTGTTTCACAGCATATAGGAATATTAAAAAATAAAGGAATTATAAAGGGCAAAAGAAATGGACTTGAAATAAATTATTCCATTTGTAATGAAAAGGTTATGAAAATATTAGAAACTCTATTAAAAGAGGAATTGATATGAAAAATTTAACGGATATTAAGGATTATGCACAGAATATAGCAGAGATAATAAAGAGTGTTGTTGGAGTTGATGTAACCATTGTTGATTCTTTTAATATAAGAGTTGCTGCAACTGGAATGTATAAGGATTTAATTGGAAAAAAGATAGTTGATAAATCGGCCTTTAAAAAGGCAATGGAGCTAAAGAAAATATTAATAATAGATAACCCAAGGGAAGATGATATATGTTTTGAATGTGAGAACAAAATAAACTGTATTGAATATGCAGAGGTGTGCTCACCGATATTGGTAGAAAATAATGTAGTAGGAGTAATAGGGTTAGTTGCTCTATCAGAACAGCAAAAAATACAATTAAATAACAATAAAGAAAACCTTATTAAATTTTTAAATAAGATGAGCGATATGCTGAGCACTAAGATTTCTGAGATGAATATTTGTGAAAAACAAAATTTACTGATA
The DNA here is from genome assembly GCF_000472625.1 of Caloramator sp. ALD01. Classification (NCBI taxonomy): domain Bacteria; kingdom Bacillati; phylum Bacillota; class Clostridia; order Eubacteriales; family Clostridiaceae; genus Caloramator; species Caloramator sp. ALD01. Next base: position 61,727 of record NZ_AXAA01000015.1, on the reverse strand, counting down.
AAACAGATTGAAACCATAATAAATTCAATTGATGAAGGAATAATAGCTATTGATTTAGATAAAAATATTTTATTTAAGAATAAAATTATAAAGGATATTTTAAAGGAAGAAGAGACGAATTTATTCATATCTAAACTACTACAGGATGATATATATAAAGATATTCTTTTAGGTAGAGAAATTAAAAACATACAGTTTGGAATAGAGAATAGAAATTTTTTAGTTTCTATTAAGCCTATTGTGTATTCAAACAAGCTTCAGGGTATTATTTTTTCTTTAAAAAATATGAAGGATATAAACAAAATAATTAGAGATATGACACTTATAAATAGTGATACGACCTTTGATAGTATTATAGGTAAATCAGAAAAATTTTTAAAGGCAATAGAGATAGCTAAGAAAACTTCAAGGGCAGATTCTACAGTATTAATACTTGGAGAGAGTGGAACGGGTAAAGAACTGTTTGCAAGAGCTATACACAACGAAAGTAAAAGAAAAAAAAGGCCCTTTGTTGCAGTAAACTGTGCAGCTATACCAGAATCTCTTCTTGAAAGTGAGCTTTTTGGTTTTGAAGAAGGAGCCTTTACTGGTGCTAAAAAGGGAGGAAAAATAGGAAAATTTGAACTTGCACAGGGTGGAACTTTGTTTTTGGATGAAATAGGGGATATGCCTCTGCATCTACAAGTTAAGCTCTTAAGAGTTCTTCAAGAAAAATATATTGAAAGAATAGGAAGCAATAGGCAGATAGAAGTAGACATTAGAATAATAGCTGCAACACATAAGAATTTAGATGAGATGGTGTTAAAGGGAGAGTTTAGACAGGATCTATATTATAGGCTAAATGTTATTCCAATAAAGATACCTCCTCTTAGGGAAAGAAGAGATGATATAAAGGTACTAATGGATTATATACTTAATAAATGCTGTTTAAAACTAAATAAAAATATAAAGGGATTTACTGAAGATGTATATGAGATATTTTTAAATTACCATTGGCCAGGTAATGTTAGAGAATTAGAAAATATAATAGAATATCTTGTTAATATGGAAAATGGAGAATATATAACCTTTGATAAAGTTCCTGAAAAGTTAAAAAGTAAAAAAGGTGAAGATATAACTATATTTGACTTAAAATATCACGAGAAAAATTTAATAAAAGAGGCACTAAAGAAATTTAATTCAAAGGATGAAGCTGCAAAGGCGTTAGGTATAGGAAGGGCAACTTTGTTTAGAAAGATAAAGGAGTATGGATTAAATTAGTATCAAAATGATACCATTAGTATCAAAATGATACTAATGGTATGAGTCTATAGAATATAAGATTTGTATGGGCATTAAGTATCAAAATGATACTTAATGCCCATTTATTTATGTATTTTCGTTGGCATAATCTTTGCAATATTAATGTAGTCAAGATTATACTTGGAGGTATTTAATATGAAGAATATAATAAAAAACGTTTTAAAACAAGAAGTTGTATTGGCATTAGGATGTACAGAGCCAGTAGCAGTTGCTCTTGCATCAGCTTCAGCATATAGTGTAGTAAAAGGAGATATAGAAAAAATAAATGTTATAGTAAGTTCAAATATATTTAAAAATGCCTTTGCGGTAGGTATTCCAGGAACTAAGAATGTAGGTCTTCATATTGCTGCTGCATTAGGTGCAATAGGAGGGGATTGTAAGTTAAAACTTGAAGTGTTGAAAAATATAAATTCAAATCACGAAAAAGAAGCTAAAAGAATAGTTGAAGAAGGAAAAGTTAGAATAGATGTTGATGATTCAAAGGCAATATTTTATATTAGGGTTGAGGTACTGACAAAAAATGGATTAGGAGTTTGTGAGATAAAAGATAAACATTCAAATATAGTTTATCTTGAGGCAAATGGTAAAGTGATATATGAAAATAGAGAAGTAGCTGTAGGCTCTTCAAAGGTAAATTTTGATTTAAAAGAATTCAAATTGTTAGATTTGATACACGAAATAATAGATATGAAGGATGAAGAATTAGAGTTTTTATTAGAGGGTGCAGAAGTAAATATTAAAATTGCAAAGGAAGGTTTAAATAATAGTTATGGAATGGAGATAGGTAAGAGATATAAAAAGATGATGGAAGAAGGCATTATATCAGATGATATTCAAAATAATATTATAATGATGACAGCAGCAGCTTCTGATGCAAGAATGGCTGGTTGTTTTATGCCTGTTATGAGTAGTGCAGGTTCTGGAAATCACGGAATAACAGCTATAATACCAGTTGCGGTTTGTGCAAAGCTTTTAAATAAGGATAATGCTCAGCTTGTTAAGGCACTTGCTATATCACATATTACAACTATCTATATAAAGCAATTTACAGGAAGATTATCAAGTGTTTGCGGGTGCGGGGTTGCAGCAGGTGTTGGTGCAGCTTGTGGTATATGCTATCTTCTTGGAGGAAAGGATAAGGAGATGGAGAATACTATTAAAAATATGGTAGGAGATATAAGTGGTGTAGTTTGTGATGGTGCAAAACCAGGATGTGCAATAAAATTGTCAACAGCAGCAGCTGCTGCCTATAAAGCAGCATTGCTTGCAATACAAGGAGTGTGTGTACCTTGTGGAAACGGTATTGTTGGATGCGATATAGAATCTACAATTAGAAATTTAGGTATATTTACAAGAGAAGGAATGAAAAATGTTGATAGAACAGTAATTAATATAATGCTAAAAAAAGAATATGAGTTTGTGTGCTAATTAAGTAGAATACCATTAACAATAGTTTATAAATTGTTAATCAATCTGTTTAAAAAGTTATATATTGATTAGCCCCATGAAGGATTTCTTAGGCATTCATTCATTTCGCCAAGCAATTCTAAGTTTATGAAAGAGACTATTGAAATCTTTTCATGGGGCTTTTTTATACTTTAGCTAACAAGCGGGTTTGTCATCAATCTGATTAACAATAGTTTATAAATTGTTAATGGTGTTTTTTGTTTTGGAATATTATAATAGAATAAAAGGAGGTTGATAGATTTGAATAAAATGGATATTTTAAACAAAATAAAAGAGGAAGAAGTTGAATTTATATATCTTCAGTTTACTGATATATTTGGAATAATGAAAAATGTTGCAATTACTGTAAATGAGCTTGAAAGAGCTTTAAATAATGAAATTGTTTTTGATGGTTCATCAATAGATGGATTTGTTAGAATAGAAGAATCTGATATGTATCTTTATCCCGATACAGATACATTTTTAGTATATCCTTGGTATTCAAGCTTCGGAAAAGAGGCAAGATTTATATGTGACATATATGATTCAGAGGGTAAACCCTTTGAAGGAGACCCAAGATACGTTTTAAAGAGGGTATTAAATGAGGCGAAGGAGATGGGGTATTCTATTAAAATAGGCCCTGAATGTGAATTTTTCTTATTTAATACAGATGAGTTTGGTAAACCAACATTAATAACTCACGATGATGCAAGCTATTTTGATTTAGCACCTGTAGACTTAGGAGAAAATGCAAGAAGAGAGATGGTTTTAACGCTTAATAAGATGGGATATGAAGTTGAAGCATCACACCACGAGGTTGCACCTGGACAACACGAAATAGACTTAAAATGTGATGATGCATTATACTCGGCAGATAAAATAGTAACATTTAAACAGGTGGTAAGAAAAATAGCTAAAAATCACGGATTGCACGCTACATTTATGCCTAAACCAATATATGGAATACCAGGTTCAGGACTACATACAAATATATACGTATACAAAGGCGATGAAAATTTGTTTTATGATAAAGATGATAAATTAAACTTGTCAAAGGAGGCATATAGCTTCATAGCAGGGATAATGGAACATGCAAAGGCTATATGTGCTATAACAAATCCAAATGTTAATAGTTATAAAAGGTTAGTATCAGGTTATGAAGCTCCTATGTATATATCTTGGTCCTGTAAAAATAGAAGTCCTTTAATTAGAGTTCCTTCTAGAATAAATAAAAATGCAAGGATAGAACTTAGAAGCCCAGATCCATCCTGTAATCCATATTTAGCATTAGCTGTTATTATAAAGGCAGGATTAGATGGAATAAAGAGAGGATTAAAACCTTGTGAGCCAGTTGATAGAAATTTATATGAAATAACAGATGAGGAAAGGTTAGAAGTTGGGATAGATTTGCTTCCTCAATCACTTAGAGAAGCGGTTAAAGAATTAAAGAGGGATGAGCTAATTAAGGAGGCATTAGGAAGCCACGTTTATAATAGATTTATTGAAGCAAAAGAGATGGAATGGAAGGAATATAAAAGTGTAGTTACATCTTGGGAAGTAGAAAGATATTTAACTAAGTATTAATGAGGGGCTAAATATGGATAGACTTAAAATAGCAGTAGGAGATAATGATGAAGAAATATTAAAATCTATTCAGATTATGCTAATTCAAATGGGATTTAATGTGGTTGCAACCGAAAAATCAGGCTCTTCGCTTTTAAGAAAAATACGAAGCATAAACCCTGATGTTGCTTTAATTGATGTAAATTTAAAGGGATTATCTGCCTTTGAGATAAGTGAGGTAGTTGAAAAACAAGGAATATGCCCTTGCATAATAACTATTAAAGGAAGTGTAGATGAGTATTTTGATAAATTAAAAGATAAGTTAGTATTTGCGTATATTCAAAAGCCCTTTAATCAGACAAGTTTGAGATATGCAATAGAATCAGCATATTTTAACTATAAAAATTTAATGGATATGGATAGGAAGTTAAAGGAGAGAAAGCTTATTGATAAGGCAAAGGGTTTAATAATGAATAAATATAATTTAACAGAAGACAAGGCATATGAATATATAAGAAAAAAGAGTATGGATAAAGGCGTGAGTATGGCTAAAATTGCCCAGGTAATAATTGATATAATAGAACAAAATAATAAAAATGGAGGGGATAAAAATGAAAAGGATTGATTGTAGAGGATTTGCCTGTCCAAAGCCTGTAATTATGACAAAAAAGGAATTAGATAGTATAGTTAGTGGTGAGGTTGAAGTTATAGTGGATAATCAAGGAGCAAGGGAAAACCTTTCAAAACTTGCACAGAGCTATGGATTTGAGTATAGTATATCAGAAGATTCAGAGGGAATACACGTAATAATAAAAAAGACTGAGAATAAGAACAGTAATTTAGCTGAAGATGAAAAAAATATTGTAATAGCTATTACTTCAGACTGCTTTGGACACGGAGATGATGTATTAGGTAGAACTTTAATGAAGAGTTATATATATTCATTAACAGAAGTTGAGAAAAAACCAAAGACATTAATATTTGTTAACGCGGGAGTGAAATTAACTACAGAGGGTTCTGATGTATTAGAGAGCCTTAAAATCTTAGAACAGCAGGGAGTGGAAATATTATCCTGCGGAACATGCTTGAATTTTTATAATTTATCAGATAAATTAAAGATAGGTTCTGTATCAAATATGTATACAATAGTTGAAAAGATGCACGAATCAACAAATACTATAAAAATATGAGGTTGATAAAGAGATGGAGTATATTATAGTAACATTTGAAAGTACTAATTTTGCAATACAAGCAGAGTCAGTATTAAAATCAAGAAACCTTAATATTCAAATAATACCAACACCAAGGGAGATTACTTTAAGTTGTGGTATATCTATTTTAACTCAAATTGAAAATCTTAATAAAATAGATGAACTTGTTAAATTAGGTAAGATAAGAATTAAGGAAGTATATAAGTATGTTAAAGACGAGGTTAAGACACTTGAAAGATTAAGACCATAGGTCTTAATCTTTAATTTTGAGGAGGTGAAGTTATGAATATAGTTAACAAATTTAAAGAGGCAGTTGAGAGCAATTTAACGCAGGAAAAAATAATAGATGGTTCTTTGAAGTTTATTAAAGCAATTGCAATAATTATAATATGTTTAATAATAATAAAGATAGGTGAAAAAATAATTCATTCGTTTTTTGAAAGACAGAAAAAATCAAAGTTTGGCTTAAATGAAAAGAAGGCTGCAACTCTTCAGGAACTTTTTAAGAGTTTATTAAGGTATGCGATGTATTTTGTGGCAGCAATTTGGATATTTGACATTAAAACTGTTATAGCTGTAACAGGAGTTGCAGGTGTTGCAATTGGTTTTGGTGCTCAAAACTTAGTTAAGGATATAATATCTGGAGTTTTTATATTATTTGAAGATCAATTTGCAGTTGGAGATTATATTGTTATAGATGGTTTATCAGGATTTGTTGAGGCAATAGGTATAAGGGTTACAAAGCTTAGGGATTTTTCTGGAGACCTACATATAATTCCTAACGGAACAATAAGTAAGGTTACAAATAAAACAAGAGGAAATATGAGGGCACTTGTTGATGTAGATATTGCCTATGAAGAGGATATAGACCATGCAATATCTGTTATAAAAGAGGTATGTGAGGATGTAAAAAAAGATTTTGAAGACATTGTTGAAGGCCCAGACGTTGTTGGAGTTGTAAAATTAGGTGAATCTGGTATAACTATAAGAGTGGTGGCAAAGACTATCCCAATGAAACAGTGGGCTGTTGAAATGGAGCTTAGAAGAAGAATAAAATATAGATTAGATAAAGAAGGAATAGAAATACCATATCCAAGAAGAGTTATATATAGCAAGGAAGGAGGAAAGTAATTGGTAAAAGTATTTAATTTAGGAGATATAGTTGAGACAAAAAAAGAACATCCTTGTGGAAGCAAGACTTGGGAGATTATAAGGCTTGGTGCAGATATAAAAATAAAATGTACAGGTTGTGGAAGAATAGTTATGCTTCCAAGACCAAAATTCGAAAAGTCTGTTAAAAAGATAGTAAAATCGGCTGTAGAAGAAAATAGTGACTTGACTTAAAATTGATAATGTGTTAATATAGAGGAGTTGTAATCCCTGCTCATTTTATGAGCCGTTTAGTCCGGAGGGAGGAGGTGAACTATAATGAGAAAGTACGAAGCACTATATGTTTTAGCACCAAATTTAACTGAAGAAGAAATAAAGGCAAATGTAGAGAAGTTCAAGAATGTTGTTGTTAATGGTGGTGGAGAAGTAGAAAACATAGACGAGTGGGGCAAGAGAAAGCTTGCTTATGAAATAAACCACGTTAACGAAGGATACTATGTACTTATGAACTTCTCAGCTAATTCCGAACTACCAATGGAATTAGACAGAGTGCTAAGAATCTCCGATAGCGTTATAAGACATCTTGTTGTTAATTTACAAAAGTAATTTTTAGGTGGTGTTTAAATTGAATAAAGTTATTTTAATTGGCAGATTGACAAAGGACCCTGAACTTAGATTTACAGCTGGGTCTGGTATTGCCGTAGCCACCTTTACTGTTGCAGTAGACAGGAATTACGTAAGTCAAAGTGGACAAAGAGAAGCAGATTTCATACCAGTTATATGCTGGAGAAAACTTGCTGAAAACGTTGCAAACAACCTGGGAAAAGGAAGGCTTGTGGCAGTATCTGGGTCTATACAAACAAGAAAATATCAGGCTCAAGATGGTAGCACAAGATATGTGACGGAGGTTGTTGCAGAAGAGGTTAAATTTTTAGATTGGCCAAAGGACGGAGGTTCGGTACAAAGAGGAGCTTCAGGCATGTACGGCCAAAGCTATGAATCTCCAATTGATGATTATAACGGTGGAGATTTTATTCCAGTTGATGGAGAGGAAGAAGTTCCATTCTAGTCTAATTCTTGAGGTAAGGAGGGTAGAAAGATGGCAAACGCAAAAGGAAACTTTAAGCAAAGAAAGAAGAAAAGAGTATGTGCTTTCTGTATGGATAAAGTTGAATACATCGATTACAAGGATGTAGCAAAACTTAAGAAGTACATCACAGAAAGAGGAAAGATTCTTCCAAAGAGAATCACAGGAAACTGTGCAAAGCATCAAAGAGAGCTTACAATAGCAATAAAGAGAGCAAGAAATATAGCTCTTCTTCCATATACAGCAGAATAATAAAGTGCCTAAATTTTAGGCACTTTTTCTTTTTACAATAATAATAAATATGCTATAATTGTATTAATGTAGACATAGAAATTTTTGGGGGGGTTTATATGTTTAATGCCGATGAACTAAACATACTGGATAATATAAAGCTTATTGAAAATTATAAAGCATTTTTACTTTCATCTGTTGCAGATCTTTTTACAAGTATGGCAAAGGGAAATAAATCAAGCACGGATGAAATAACAGATGAATTGTCAGAAATAATAATATTATCCTATATGCTTGGAAGAAGATTGGGTATAAGCTTTTCGGAAATAGATGAAAAGGTAATAAAGAAGCTAAAGCTTGGTCTTTTAAAGGAGGAGGTAGATACACAATATCAAGATTGTGCAAAGCTTATATCATACATTAGAGAAGGAAGAGAGGTCTGATTATGCAAAATAGAACATCCACTCGTTCAATTGTAGAAGCAGGTTTATTGACTGCAATAAATGTTGTATTAATATTAGCAAGTATATATGTTCCATTTTTATATTTTGTAGGAATATTTTTATGGCCTATACCTATAGCACTTACGTTTTTAAGACATAATTTTAAATATAGTTTATTATCTGTTATTGCAACAGGTGCAATTGTTGCCTTTACAGTTGATCCGATTACTGCTGTTTCTTTTGCTATAATCTATGGTGCACTTGGACTTGTGATGGGGTATTGTATAAAAAAACAAAAGTCAGTTATTACGACCTTTACTTTTATGTCTATAGTTGTGTTTATATCAACAGCAGTGCTTATTAAACTATCTAATTTAATTTTAGGTCAGGATATACTAAAATCAATGATACAGATGTTAGATGAGTCAGTAAAAATAACTAAAGAAATATATGGCGGATTAGGTGTACCACAAGAACAGATAGATTCACTTTTAAAGAAGCTAATACCAAGTCCAGATATTATTATAATGGTATTTCCAGTTACTATGCTTTTATATTCATTAATGAGTGCCCTTGTAAGTTATCTATTTGCATATAAAATATTTAATAGATTTGGCTATAAGGTAGAAAAAATAAAACCACTCTCACAGTGGTATATTCCTGTTAAGCTTGCAACAGCAATATTAGTTATTGTATTGGTGAGTTTTATTCTTGTTGTAACTAAATTTCCAAATGCATTATCATATTACTATAATGCACAAATTTTATTTAGTTTTGTATTTACTATAAATGGTATTGCAGCGGTTGATTTTTATTTTATAAAAAGAGAAATGAAGGGATTTTTAAGATTTTTAATAATCTTCTTTATTATGACTTCACCACTTTCAAATATTATATTTATAATAGGTATAATGGATTATATATTTAATTACAGGAAACTTGATTATAAAAGAATAAGAAAATAAAAATTCCTCGCAGGAGGAGATATTATGGATAATAAATTTTATAGATTTTTTCCTAATACTAAACTTTATATGTTTTTTATAGCAGTTCTATTAGCCTTATTAATGTTTTATAACTATCCTATAGGAATAATAGGATTAGTTTTTTATGCTTATCTTATTTACTATAATCTAAAGATAAATAAAATAAGGAGTCAGGAGTTTTCTAAGTTTGTAGAGACTCTTTCGGCTGACATTGACATTGCTGGTAAGAACACACTATCCAAAATTCCTATTCCTCTTGTTATAGTAGATAGTAGTGGTAAAATACTTTGGGCAAATTCTCTTTTTTATATGAATACAAAAATAAATTTGTATGGTAAAGATATTAGGGATTTTATTGGAAATTTTGATTCAAGTTTAATATTAAAAAATAAAGAGCATTTCTTTGAAAAGGTGATAATAAAAGATAAAATATTTAACGTTTTGGTAAGTCCTGTTGAGGCAGAGAAGGAAAGGGATAGATATATATTTTTATTATATTTTATTGACTATACTAATTATTATACTTTATATGATATGTATAATGAGAAAAAATCAATTGTAGCACTTTTAGAGGTTGATAATTTTGATGAGGTTATTAAAAGTACAGAGGATATAAATAGGCCTACACTTCTTGCAGAGATTGATAACAGGATAAATGCATTTGCCTATTCTATAGATGCTCTAATTAGAAAATATGATAACTATAAATATATATTAGTTTTTGAAAATCATCATTTTGATACATTAGTAGAAAATAAATTTGATATATTAGACAAGATAAGAGAAATCGATGTTGGTAATAAAATACCTGTAACATTAAGTATTGGTTTAGGTAGAAATGGAGAAACAATAGCAAAAACCCATCAATTTGCAGTAGCAGCAAAGGATCTGGCATTAGGTAGGGGAGGAGACCAAGCTGTTGTTAAAGACGGTGATAGGTTATCCTTCTATGGAGGAAAGACAAAAGAGGTGGAAAAAAGAACAAGGGTTAGGGCAAGAGTTATAGCCCACGCAATTTCAGATTTGATAGAACAAACAGATGAAGTTGTAATTATGGGACACGAAGTTCCAGATATAGATTGTTTAGGGGCTTCTCTTGGTATGTATAGGGGAGTAAAGCTTTGTGGTAAAGATGCCTATATTGTTTTAAATACAGTTAATAGCTCAATTGAAAAAATGATGGAGAAGGTAATAAGGTCAGGACATTACAATGGAGTTTTTATAAAAAATGAAATAGCATTGCAAAAAGTTATGGCAGGTGCACTCTTGATTATAGTAGATGTTCATAGAAGGAGCCTATTGGAGTGTCCTGAACTTGTAGATTATGCAAAAAACATAGTAATAATTGACCATCATAGAAAGAGTGCTGATTTTATAGAAAATGCGACTATGAATTATATAGAACCATATGCAAGTTCAACCTGTGAACTTGTTACAGAAATACTTCAATATCTAAAGGAAAAGCCCCAGATTGAACAATTAGAGCTTCAAGCTCTTATGGCTGGCATATATATGGACACTAAGAATTTTTCCTTTAAAACAGGTGTTAGGACCTTTGAAGCTGCAGGGTTTTTAAAGAAAAACGGTGCAGATATAATAGAGGTTAAAAAGCTGTTTATGGATGATTTAGAGACATATAGGGAAAGGACAAAATTAGTTGCAAATGCAGAAATAAATGATAAAATAGCAATTGCAGTATATGATGGTACAGTTAAAAACCATTTAGTTATACCTCAGGCTGCAGATGAGCTTCTAACCTTAGAAGGTGTTGAGGCCTCCTTTGTGCTTGCAAAAGTAGATAATGAGGTTATAATAAGTGGAAGGTCCTTAGGTAATATAAATGTGCAATTAATATTAGAAAACTTAGGTGGAGGAGGCCATATGACTATAGCTGGTGCTCAGCTAAATAATGTAGATATAGAGGATGCAAAGAAATTGCTTTTAGAATCAATAAAAAAATACTGTAAGGAGAGTGACGAAAGATGAAGGTAATATTAAAGGCTGATATTAAGGGTGTAGGTAAAAAGGATGAGGTTATAAATGTATCTGATGGATATGCAAGAAATTTTTTATTCCCAAAGAAACTTGCAGTAGAAGCAACAGAGGGTAATTTAAGGGTTTTAGAGGAACAAAAGGCTAAGGAAGCAGAGAAGAAAAAAGAAGAGATAAAAGCTGCACAGGAACTTGCAAAGAAGCTTTCTACATTAACTGTTGAAGTTGCTGTTAAGGTTGGAGATAATGGAAAGATTTTTGGTTCAGTTACATCAAAGGATATAGCAGATGCATTAAAGAAGCAACATAATATAGATATTGATAAAAAGAAGATAGATTTACCAGAAGCTATAAAGATTGCTGGAGTATATACTGTTGATGTAAAAGTATATCCAGAGGTTACAGGAAAGCTAAAGGTATCTATTTTACAAAAATAGAGAGGAGTATTTGATTGAATAAAAATAACTTAGCAGTTGATTTAAAAAATAACTTTACAAATATGATGAATGACATCGATGTTCAAGTTGAAGCACTTAAGGAACTACTAAACAAACTATATGGTGAAAAGTATCTTAATGATGTCCTAAAAAAATTGAATTTAAAGAAACAGTATAAGAGTGATAAAGTAGAGGAAAAGATATATGTTTTACAGAGGTTAATTTTAAAAAAGGATGATTATATAGATAATCCAATTGAATGCCTTCAAGAAATAAAAAAAGAGCTTTCTAAGAAGATAGCATTAAGACACGTTGAGGATGAAATTGATCAAGAGGTTGAAAAGTATCTTCTTGAAAAACAAGACAAGCTTATAGAGGAAGTAAAATTGAGTATAATCAAAAAGAAAAATGGTGCAGAAAACAGTAAGACATTAAAAAAGCTTGTGGAATTACAAAAGCTTGATACAATTAAACTTTCAAAGTCAATAATGGAGTTTTTAAGACCTGAAAATAAGGATGAGATTGTAGGACAAGAGAGGGCCTTAACTGCACTTGTATCAAAGCTTTGTTCACCATATCCGCAGCATATAATACTTTATGGCCCTCCAGGTGTTGGAAAAACTACAGCTGCAAGATTGGCATTAAAGATTGCAAAGGAATTTAAAACATCTGTATTTAATAATGATGCACCATTTGTAGAAGTTGATGGAACAACATTAAGATGGGATCCAAGAGAGATAACAAGCCCACTTTTAGGTTCTGTACACGATCCTATCTATCAGGGGGCAAAGAGGGATTTTATTGAAACAGGAATTCCAGAACCAAAGCTTGGACTTGTAACTAAGGCACACGGTGGAGTTCTCTTTATTGATGAAATTGGAGAAATGGATGAAATGCTTCAAAATAAGCTTTTAAAGGTTTTAGAGGACAAAAGAGTGGAGTTTTCATCATCATATTATGATCCTGATGATGAGAGTGTACCTCTTTATATAAAGAAACTTTTTAATGAAGGAGCACCTGCGGATTTTGTATTGATTGGTGCTACAACAAGAGATCCAAGCGAAATAAACCCTGCATTAAGGTCAAGATGTGCAGAGGTCTACTTTGAACCTTTAACAAAAAAGCATATAAGACAAATTGTTTTAAATGCGGCAAACAAGTTAAAAATTAAAATAGAAGAAGGGGCAGTAGATGCAATAAGTGAATATACCCTTGAAGGAAGAAAGGCAGTAAATATACTTGCAGATGTATATGGGTATGTTGTACAAAAGAGAGGAACAGAAAATATTACAATAACTCTTCAGGATGTATATGAAGTTGCTGCACTATCAAGATTAACGCCTCAGTTTAAAAACTATTCAAAGGAATCTAAGGAGATAGGAAAGACCTATGGACTTGGCGTATATGGATTTTTAGGTTCTGTTCTTGAAATAGAGGCAGTTGCCTTTAAAAAGGATTCACCTTCTGGTATTGTTAGGTTTAATGATACTGCAGGAACTATGGCAAAGGATTCTGTGTTTAATGCAGCAACAGTAATTAGGCAGATTACTGGTGAAGATTTATCAAATTATGATGTTCACGTTAATGTAGTAGGTGGAGGTAATATAGATGGTCCTTCAGCAGGACTTGCAATAACACTTGCTATTTTAAGTGCAGTTGAGGAAAAGCCTCTAAGACAGGATGTAGCAATAACAGGTGAAATATCATTAACAGGAAGTATAAAGCCTGTTGGAGGTATACCTGAGAAAATATATGGAGCTCTTCAGGGAGGAATAAAAAATATTATTATTCCAAAGGAAAATATGAAGGATGTTCCTATAAATGTTGAAGAGGTTAATATAATACCTGTAGACCATATAAAAGAAGTACTTGATATTGTATATTAGGAGGCAGGTAACAGCTAAAATAATTTTATAAAAAATTAAAAAACTCTATATACGATTGATAAAAATACGGAACAAATTTTAAGAAATTGGGACAGAGATAATAGACTAAAACCTGCTTATATTGAACCATCTGGATTTAGATATTATTAAGGAGCTGACTGAAAATGATTAAAACATACAAAGTTATGCTACTTCCAAACAACAAACAGAAGACAAAATTGTTTGAGTGTGCTTCTGTTGCAAGATGGGCATATAACTTTGCATTAGAACAAGAGCAAATTAACTATAAAAATGGAAGCAGGTTTTTAGATGATAAAGAGTTAAGAAAAAGATTAACACAGCTTAAACAAACAGAAAAATATAAATGGCTTAACAGTTATTCAAATAACATAACAAAACAAGCTATAAAGGATGCCTGCATAGCATTTAAAAATTTCTTTGAAGGTAGAAGTAAATTTCCAAAGTTTAAGAGTAAAAAGCGAAGTAAACAAAGTTTTTATCAAGATACAGATAAAATAGTTATAACAGAAACTCAAGTTAAATTAGAAAAATTAGCTACCTCTAAAAAGAAAAACAAACAAAAGCTAAACTGGATTAGGTTAGCTGAAACAAATAGAATACCAATAGGAAAAAACATTAAATATTCTAATCCAAGAGTAACATTTGATGGACTTAATTGGTGGTTAAGTGTTGGTGTTGAAATACAAGAAACAGTAGATAGGAACTACACAGAAGGAATAGGTATAGATTTAGGTGTAAAGGATTTAGCAATAGTTAGCACAGGAGAGAAGTTTAAAAACATAAATAAATCTAACAAAGTAAAGAAACTTGAAAAAAGACTTAAAAGATTACAAAGGAAACTTTCTAAAAAGTATGAAATAAACAAAATCCAGATAGAGGGAGGTGAAATCCGTTACAGAAAAACTAAAAACATTAAAAAGTTAGAATTCCTTGTTTTAAAGACACGAAGAAGGCTTAAAAATATAAGGCATAATTATATTCATAAGATAACTACATCATTGGTGAGAACCAAGCCAGAGTATGTAGTTATGGAGAGTTTAAATACTTGTGGAATGCTAAAAAATAAAAAGTTATCAAAATCAATACAAGAACAGCTATTCTACGAATTTAAAAGGCAGGTGGAATATAAGTGTGCCTTAAGTGGAATTAAGTTTATACTTGTAGATAGATTTTATCCATCAAGCAAAACTTGTAGCAAATGTGGACACATAAAAGGCAATTTATCCTTGACAGATAGAGTATTCATATGTGATGAATGTGGCTACATTATAGATAGAGATTTAAATGCAAGTATAAATCTTAAAAACTATGGCAAATCAATAGCATAGCACTAAAAGCAACTATTGATATGTACCCATACGTTAGTGGGGAATTTAAGCCTTTGGAGTGTCAAATAAACACAAGTAGGTTTAGCCGAAAGTGGACACGATGAACAAGGAAGGAAACATAAACTTTGTAAAGTTTTATAAGTTTTCTGTAACGGTGAGGAAATGGAAGCACAGTTAAGAGTTCCTCCACATAATATTGAGGCAGAACAGTCTGTACTTGGTGCGATGATAATAGAAAATGATGTTATATATGAAGTTTCTGAAATATTAACTGGTGATGAGTTTTATAAAGAGGGACATAAGGTTTTATATAAAACAATAATGGAAATACACAATGATGGTAAGCCGGTTGATATGATAACATTAATTGATACTTTAAAGGGAAGAGACCTGCTTGAGGTGGTTGGAGGAATTTCTTATATAAGTGACCTTATTTCCTCAGTACCTACAGTATCAAATGCAAAACATTATGCAAAAATAGTTGAGGAAAAGTATCTATTAAGGAGTTTAATTTCTGCATCTCATAGAATTATGGATAAATGTTATAATGAACAGGATGATGTAGAAGAGGTTTTAAGTGATGCAGAAAAGAGTATATTTGATATATCACAAAAAAAGAAAAATGAGGATTTTGAATCAATAAAGCCTATACTTGAGAGAAGCTTTGAACAAATAGAGCACGTATATAAATTTAGGGGAGATACAACAGGAATAGCCTCAGGGTTTATAGATTTAGACAGAAAAACATCGGGCTTTCAAAAGGGAGACTTTATACTTGTTGCAGCAAGACCATCAATGGGTAAGACTGCATTTGTATTAAATATTGCACTACACGCTGCTTTAAGGGAAGGAAAAAGTGTTGCAATATTTAGTCTTGAGATGTCTAAGGAACAACTTGTATACAGAATGCTCTGTGCTGAGGCAAATGTAGATATGCTAAAGCTTAGAACAGGAGAACTTGATGATGAAGACTGGCTAAGACTTGCAAGAGCAGCAAGCCCTATGGCAAAGGCATCAATATTTATTGATGATACACCAGGTATTTCTATAATGGAGATGCGTTCTAAGTGTAGAAGACTTAAGATGGAAAAGGGTCTTGATTTAATAATGGTAGACTACCTTCAACTTATGAGTGGAGGTAAAAAATCTGAAAGTAGACAGCAGGAGGTTTCTGAAATATCAAGGTCCCTAAAGGCTATTGCAAAGGAGATGAATGCACCTGTAATTGCACTTTCACAGCTATCTCGTGCACCTGAGGCAAGAGCTGACCATAGACCAATACTATCTGACCTTAGAGAATCAGGTTCTATTGAGCAGGATGCCGACCTTGTTATGTTTTTATATAGAGATGAATACTATAATAAGGAATCAGAAAAGAAGAACATTGCAGAAGTTATAATAGCAAAACAAAGAAATGGTCCAACTGGAACAGTTGAACTTGCTTGGCTTGGACAATATACTAAGTTTGGAAATCTTGATAGGTATCATAATGTATAAGAAAACAAAAGGTGCTTGGCACCTTTTGTTTATTTTTTTTATACGCTTCTATGATAGCCATATAAAGGAGTCTGCATCTGATGGCATTCTAAGGTCGCCTCTTGGTGAGAAGCATACGCTTCCAACTTTAGGCCCATCAGGCATACAGGAACGTTTAAACTGCTGAGTAAAAAATCTTCTATAAAATACATTTTGCCATTTCTTTATATATTCTTTATCATATTTATCGGAAAAGGCGTGTTCAGCAAGGAAAAGTACCTTTTCAGGAGGCATATTGTATCTTATTGCATAATAAATAAAGAAATCGTGGAGTTCGTATGGACCTACTGTATCCTCTGTTTTTTGTTTAATATTACCCTCTTTATCAGGGGGGAGAAGTTCTGGGCTTATTGGTGTGTCTAATATATCCTTTAATATGTTTTTAGCTTCTTTATCATCGGTTTTTTCAGCATACCAATCCACCAAAAACTTTATAAGTGTTTTTGGAATACTTGCATTTACTGCATACATTGACATATGGTCTCCATTATATGTACACCATCCAAGTGCAAGTTCAGATAGGTCACCAGTACCCACCACAATACCACCTATTTTATTTGCAATATCCATAAGTATTTGAGTTCTTTCTCTTGCTTGAGTATTTTCATAGGTTAAATCGTGTATATCTTTATCGTGTCCTATATCCTTGAAGTGTTGTAGACACGCATCCTTAATATTTATTTCCATAAGTGTGCATTTTAGAGATTTAATTAAATTTACAGCATTTGTATAGGTTCTATCTGTTGTTCCAAAGCCCGGCATTGTTATAGCAATTATATTTTCTGGTGGTATGTTTAATTCCTTAAAGGTTTTATAGGTAACAAGGAGAGCAAGAGTAGAATCAAGTCCTCCCGAGATACCTATAACAGCCTTTTTTAGTCCTGTATGTTCAAAACGTTTTGCTAAACCTGCTACTTGAATATTGAATATTTCATTGCACCTTATATCTATTTCTTGTTTGTTTGACGGAATGAATGGAGTCTTTGAAATATATCTATCAAACCCATCAATGCTAAGTTTATTAAATATAGTATTTACAGTTTGGTATTTTACATTAGATACATTGAGGCTATCTATAAAAGTTTTATTAACCTGTCTCTCGGAGTTTAATCTGTCTACATCTATATAGGAGTATATAATTTGACTCTCCCTTTTAAATCTTTCTGAAGACTTTAAAAGAGAACCATTTTCGCATATTAATAGGTCGCCGCTAAAGACTAAATCTGTTGTTGATTCGTAAACTGAAGCGGAGGAATAGATATACCCACATATACATCTTGCACTCTGTCCCTTTATGAGTTCACGTCTGTAGTCAGATTTTGCAACCACTTCGTTGCTGGCGGATAGGTTTAATATTATATTTGCACCATTTACACAAAGAAAACTACTTGGAGGTATAGGTGCCCATACATCTTCACATATTTCAACACCAATTCTTAATCCTAAATTCTTATCTTCTATAATAACATTTCCAAATGGAACTTTTTCATCAAATAAATCTATTTCTTCAATATGAGATACTTCAAATCCAGAAGTAAACCACCTTTTTTCATAAAACTCCCTATAGTTAGGTATGTACATTTTAGGTACAACAGCGAGTATTTTACCGGATTTAAACAAAACTGCACAGTTTAAAAGTATGTGATTTATTAAAATAGGCATTCCAACAGCACAAAGTATATCAGTATGTTTTGTCTCATCTAAAATATTTTTAAGTGCTATGTAGCTATCATTTATTAATTTTTTTTGTGAAAATAAATCAGCACAGGTATATCCGGTTATACTAAGTTCAGGAAAAACAATTACCTTTGCAAAATTTTTATCTGCTTCTAATATTATATTTTTTATTTCCTCTGCATTATAAAAGGGATTTGCAACTTTAAGCTTAGGTGAAGATGCTGCTACCTTTATAAAACCAAAATTATTCACACTATCACTCCCTCTTTAGTATCTAATTCTAATTTACTACAAATTTTTAATTTTGGTAAGAAGGATATATTAATATTAAATAGAACTTTTAGTATTGAAGGGAGTGATTTAATGTATAGGGCATCAAAAAATGCAAAGATAGAAAGTTTACTTCTTATAATGTTTGGAATTTCAATTGGTATTTTTCCTTTATTAAGTGGAAAAACTATAGGAGTTGAATCAATTTTAACTTCTATTTTAGTGGTTGCACTTGGTATTTATATGTATAAAAGAGTTAATAGATTAAGGGTTATTATCCACAATGATAGGATAGAGTATTTTGGGGAATCTAATAAAAGTGATAAAGTTATATACTTTAACAACATATACCTTGTGGAAACTGTGAATAAGTCAGGCGCTTTTTTAACCTTTATTGTGGATAAATACAAAGAGGGTGGAAGATGGATCATTAGAGGTACTTTTCCACAGGCAACAGAAAAGGAAATGGGAAGGGATAAGGATATAAAACTTGATTTTAAAAAGAGTCTATGTATTGATAGTAGAAAGATAGAAAATAGTAGAGAAATAGTTGAAATTATCTGTTCTAAAATATCAAAAAATAGGGTTTCAGAAGGCACAGAGTATTATATAAAGGGTATAAAAAAAGAGGAAAGTGATGAGGGTAAAGACGACAAGGTTAATAATTTAATATATAAAATAATAATGTCTATAAATTTAATAGGTCTTTTAATTGTTTTGATGTTTTTAGAAGGAAAATCACCAATATTAAAAAACGTATATTTTAAAATTTCAACTTTCATTATCTTTTTAATAAATGGGGTTTATTCTCTTTATTTGCGTGTAAAATATAAGAATAATAAAAGCTATAAAATAATATTTAATATAGGGATAATAATAAGTATTCTTGTTATATCTTTAATGTTTACATAAGCCCTGCAGCCTTGTAGGGCTTATGTACGTTATAATTCTTAATATATGTATTTTTTATTTAAATAATATACGTCATAAAACGAAATATAAATAATTCAACAATAAAATTATTCGATTTTTTATTGACTTAAAGATATGGGTTTGGTAGTATTTTATTGGAGTTAAAAGGAGGGGTATTATGAAAAAATATGATGTAATTATAGTAGGTGGAGGACCTGCAGGAATTTTTACTGCCCTTGAGTTGGTAAAACAAAACCAAAATTTAAGTGTTGCTCTATTTGAAAAGGGTAAAAGTATGCTAAATAGGAAATGCCCCAGCAGTGAAAATAAGGTAAAGTGCGTAAAATGCAATCCCTGTTCTATAGTTTCAGGATGGGGAGGAGCAGGTGCATATAGTGACGGCAAGTTAACTTTAACTACTGAATTTGGTGGAGTGTTAGATGAATATATAAGCAAGGTAGAATTACAAAGCTTAATTGATTATATAGATAAAATTTATTTGGAGTTTGGAGGACCGAGTGAGATACACGGTGAGATAACTCCAAAGGTTGAAGAGATAATGAGAAGGGCGGCTGCGGCTGACCTTAAGTTTATACCTGCAAGGATAAGACATCTTGGAACAGATAATTGTTTTAATATATTAAAGTCTATGGAGGAGTATTTAAGAAAGAAAATAGATGTATTCACTCTAAAACCAATTAGGGAAATTATAATTGAAGATGACAGGGCAAAGGGAGTAATTACACAGGATGGAGAAGAGTTTACTGCTGATTATGTAGTAGTTTGTCCTGGGCGTGAAGGCTCTGATTGGTTTTTTAGAGAGGTTGAAAGATTAAAGTTAGAGTTTGATACAAATCCAGTCGATATAGGTGTTAGAGTTGAGTGTCCTGCGATTGTTATGAAGGACATAACTGATGCAGTTTATGAGTCAAAGCTTATATACTATACAAAATCCTTTGATGATAGGGTTAGGACCTTCTGTATGAACCCAAATGGTGAAGTTGTTGTTGAAAACAACGATGGGATTAAAACTGTAAATGGACATAGCTATGCCAACAAAAAAACAAACAATACAAATTTTGCACTACTTGTAAGTAAAAACTTTACAAAACCCTTTAAATCTCCAATAGCATATGGTAAGTATATTGCAAGTCTTGCTAATATGTTAGGAGAAGGGGTTATAGTACAAAGATTAGGAGATCTCCTTGAAGGAAGAAGGACAACAGAGGATAGATTAAAAAGAGGACTTGTGGAACCAACTTTAGTTGATGCAACTCCAGGAGATTTAAGTTTAGTTTTACCATATAGGTTTTTAACTGATATAATAGAGATGTTAGAGGCACTTGATAAAGTAGCTCCAGGTATCTATTCAAAACATACACTTTTATATGGTGTAGAGGTTAAGTTTTACTCAATGAGATTAAAACTTACAAATAGCCTTGAAACACAAGTTAAAAATTTATTTGCAG
Organism: Caloramator sp. ALD01; assembly: GCF_000472625.1. NCBI lineage: Bacteria > Bacillati > Bacillota > Clostridia > Eubacteriales > Clostridiaceae > Caloramator > Caloramator sp. ALD01. The sequence goes on along the minus strand of NZ_AXAA01000015.1, from coordinate 40,820 downwards.
CAGGTGATGGTGCAGGAGTAACAAGAGGACTTGCTCAAGCATCGGTATCGGGAGTTATTATTGCAAGAGAAATTATAAATAGGATGAGGTGATTAGATGTCAGCACTTGTAGTTATTGGAGCCCAATGGGGAGACGAAGGAAAGGGAAAGATAACAGATTTTTTAGCAGAGGGAGCAGATGTTGTAGTTAGATATCAGGGAGGAAATAATGCTGGACATACAGTTGAAGTTTTAGATAAAAAATATAAGCTACACCTAATTCCATCGGGTATTTTATATGATACAAAGCTTTGTGTTATAGGAAATGGTGTGGTTATTGATCCAATGGCCTTCTTTGAGGAACTAAATTATTTAGAGGGAGAAGGAGTTAATGTTTCACCAGAGAAATTGGTTGTAAGTGATAGAGCCCACGTTATAATGCCATATCATAAGATTTTAGATAAACTTTCAGAACAAAAAAGAGGAAGCAAGGATATAGGAACTACAGGTAAGGGGATAGGACCTTGCTATACAGACAAACACGAAAGAACAGGAATAAGAATTTGTGACCTTTTAAATAAAGAAACACTTAAGGAAAAGCTTGAGCTTAATATTGCAGCAAAGAATAAAATAATAAAGGAAATATACGGAGGAGAAGAACTAAATTTTAATGAGGTTTATTCAAAATATGTTGAGTATGGTGAAAGATTAAGACCTTATGTAAAGGATACATCAGTTATTCTTTATGATGCTATAAAGGCTAATAAGAAGGTTTTATTCGAAGGTGCACAGGGAACCCTTTTAGATATAGACTATGGAACATATCCCTATGTTACATCTTCACATCCAATATCAGGTGGGGTATGTATTGGAGCAGGTATAGGACCTACTATGGTTTCAAATGCAATAGGTGTATGTAAGGCATATACAACAAGAGTTGGTAAAGGGCCATTCCCAACGGAGCTTTTTGATGAAATGGGAGATTACATTAGAGAAAAGGGATTCGAATATGGAACAACAACAGGACGAGCAAGAAGATGTGGATGGCTTGATTTAGTTATATTAAAGTATGCTGTAAGAATATCTGGTTTAACAAGTCTTGCTATAACTAAATTAGATACTTTGGCTAATATTGACAAGATAAAGGTTTGTGTTGGTTATGAATTAGATGGAAATGTTATTGATTACTTCCCAGCTTCATTAGATGATTTAGATAGATGTAAGCCTATATATAAGGAATTTGATGGTTGGGATAGTTCAGTTGAGAAGGCAAAAACCTTTGATGACCTACACGAAAATGCTAAAAAGTATTTGAGATTTATAGAGGAATATACAGATACAAGAGTATCAATAGTATCAGTTGGTCCCAATAGAAGTCAAACTATAGTTGTAAATAAGTATTAAAAATAGGGTGGTGTCATCCACCCTATTTCCATAAATTACATCAAAAAAATTTTAAAAAAGATGTTGACTTTTAAAAAGAAATCGTGTATTATATACAAGTGTCGGGGCGATGAGCCGAGACGATAAAAGAAGTTGGCCCCTTGGTCAAGCGGTTAAGACACCACCCTTTCACGGTGGTAACAGGGGTTCGAGTCCCCTAGGGGTCACCATATGGGCGCGTAGCTCAGCTGGGAGAGCATCTGCCTTACAAGCAGAGGGTCACAGGTTCGAGCCCTGTCGTGCCCACCAAAAATGGCCCAGTAGCTCAGTTGGTTAGAGTGCCGGCCTGTCACGCCGGAGGTCGAGGGTTCGAGCCCCTTCTGGGTCGCCATATTTGCCGGCTTAGCTCAATTGGCAGAGCAACTGACTTGTAATCAGTAGGTTGTAGGTTCGATTCCTATAGCCGGCTCCATAAAGCACGCAAGATGCGTGCTTTTATTATTTAGTGTAAGCTAAATTACATTAACTTGTTCGATAAAAAATGCTGGGAGACCCAGCATTTTTTATTTCTTGAACTTCTTCTGAATTCTGATATCCTCACCATAAAATTTAAACAAAGTAAAATGACCTAATATTCTTGAGGTTATTCTTTCAGGATAGTTTTGAACAATATCATTAAGTTGAAAGTTTGTTGATATAAGCATTTTTTTCTTGTTTAGAATTCTTGTGTTTATTATATTAAAAAGCTCGGAGTATGAATAGGGAGTTACAGGTTCTGTTCCAAGGTCATCTATAATTAAAAAGTCGCATTCTAAAAGCTCATTTAGTTCGTTATGATTTGATGATTCTTCAAATCTGCATCTTCTTATAATATCAATTAGGTTTGAAGCAGTTTGATATATAACTACTTTACCCTTATCAAGAAGTTCCTTTGCAATGCAATTAGATAAAAAGGTTTTTCCTAAACCAGAGCTTCCATAAAAGAAAAGGCTCTCATTTGTTTTATCAAAGTTTTTTGTGTAATTTACCGCGTAGGCGTATATTCTTTCTATATTTTCTCTTGGACTTAAGGGTTCATTTTCATAGGGAATACTTGAATAATACTCAAAGTTGAAGGTATCAAAGTTTTCAGCCCTTAATATTTCATTTAAGTTTGATTGCTGATAATATCTATTTATTAATTTTTGTCTAAAACAACTACAGAATTTGTTGTTTATATATCCTGTATCTTTACATTTTTTACATTTATATTTTATCTCCATATAATCTATTGGATAGCCGTATTTTGATAGAAGTTCAGTCTTTTCTATTTTTAGGTCTGTTATTTTTTCCTTTTGAGATTTAATATATTCCTCTATATCTTCTATTTCTTTAGACACAACTGAAGTTGCAATATTAAATCCAATAGAGGATATTTCTTTGTCTATTTCTTTTATTCTTGGTATTTTTTCATAAATTTCATTTATTCTTTTTTCTTGTTCTGTTTTTGCGTTTTCCCTAAGTTTTTCGTATTCATTTATAATTTCAGATACATATTTATTCTTCATTTAACTCACCCCTTCCAAGGAGTTTTTTCTCAAGTTCGGTTATATCATATTGTCTCTGTCCACTATATGCAATGTACGGATGTTGACTCTTAGAAGCTTTTTCTTTTTTATTTGCCTTCTTATCAAGTCTTTTTATATCATTCACATTTTTTACTCCTAAATTATACCAGTCAGTTACTATTTTATCTATATAATTTAAGTTTGGTTCGTTTATTCTCATAATTGCTATCCTGCAGGCCTCTAAAATAACGTCAATGGGCATATTATAACTATATATCCATTTTTCTAAAAGTTCCTCTTGAGGAACAGATATATCAGAGTCTTTAAGTCCAATATAGTTTAAAATTTGCCTATATTTTGTCCATTTTTCTTCGTGTTTTCTTATATGGTTTTGGGCATCCTCAATTGTTTTTATACCCTTTTCGTGCCATCCTATAGCAACCTTTTCAATATATCTAATATCTGTTTTTTTCTTAGATACGCAGTATTCAATTAAAAATATTAAAACTTCAAAGGAAAAATGAAATTTATCCATAAGCATAGTAAAGAACTTATAATCAGAAGGGGTTAGAGGCCTTCCTAAAGCCATTTCTATATCTTTAAATATATTTTTGGTATTATCTATAATTACAAAGCACGAATCATCATCTAAATTTAATGTATTAAAACTAACCTCTCCAGAGTCTGATATATGAATTAACCCATTTTCCTGCCAATAGCCTAATGCATTGATTATTTCTGATTCTGATATATTTAGCTTTTTTGAGATAGACTCTGTTGAACATACTGTGTTAGTATAGGACAGTCTAAGTAGAGTTAGATACACTTTAATATAATCTCCGTGGGCCTTAGGAATATATTTGTCTATAAATGTAGTTGATAATGGTATAAACTTTGGTTCTGGAGGCGTTAATGATATATTTGGCATACTGATCACTTCCTAATGTATTATTAGCTTATACTATTATAGCAGAAGTGATTTTATACCACAATAAACTAAGAGTATGAATAAAATATCAAAAAATTCATATAATATGTTAGAAACTGTTACTTGCCCAAATTAGAAACTTATAGTATTATAAAAATGTATGAAAGGAGGGGAAGTGGTGTATTTATTGGGGAAAATACAAAAGAAATTAAGCATTGCATCTTTAGTGGGGGTGCTATTAGGTTTATTTTTATCATTATTTGCAGTAAACCTTCAAATTAAATCTAATTCAATTTATATGGTTAAAGTATTAGATAAGGAAATAGGCTATGTAAAAGGTGTTGAAGTAGTAAAAAACGTTAAAGAAAAAATAAAAATGACTGATGGAATAGATTTGTCAAGGGATGTCAAAGTAATTGCTGAAAAAGAATCAAATAAACATCTAATAGATGAACAAGAACTTGAGGTTAGGTTAAGAAAAGAATTTAAACTAAAAATACCTGTCTATGTTGTAAAGGTAGGAAATAACCAAATCGCTGTGCTTGCAAGTAAAAGGGATTATGAAGCTTTAATTGAAACAATAAAGAATAGATATATTCCTAAATATGATAAAACTAAGAATGTAGAAATAAAATCATTTAAGATAGATGAAAATCTTTTAACAACAATTCAGTATGTAGATGCAGCGTTGGTTGAAGATGTCGATGATGTTGCAGAAAAAATAATTAAAGGAAAGCTAATTGAAGAAAAGTATGTAGTTAAGCAAGGAGATACTATCTGGAATATCTCATTAGATAAGGGGATAAGTATTGATGAAATAGCTACATATAATCCCAATATAAACTTAGATAAAATAAAAATAGGACAAGAAATTTTGATAGTAAGAAATGAGCCATTTTTCAATGTTGAAATAGATGTTAATATAGTTTCAGACGAAGAAGTTCCTTACGAGGAAAAACAAATATATGATAAGACTATGAACAAAGGCAAGAAGATAGTAAAGGAAGAAGGTAAAAATGGTCTTGCTGAAGTTACAAAGAATATTAAAATAGTAAATGGTGATGTTGTAGAAGAAACAATAGTTTCTTCAAAGTTAATAGAGGAGCCTAAGAACAGCGTTGTAGTAATTGGAACAAAACAATCTCAATTAGTTGCGACAGGAATGTTTATAAGGCCATCAAGAGGATATATATCTTCTTACTTTGGTAGAAGATGGGGTAGAATGCATCAAGGAGTAGATTTAGCAGGGCCAACTGGAACACCAATCTATGCAGCAGATACAGGAAAAGTTGTATTTGCTGGCTGGATGGGAACCTATGGTAAGTGCATTATGATTGACCACGGAAATGGTTATAGAACTGTATATGGCCACGCAAGTAAATTATATGTTTCTGAAGGGACAAGGGTAACAAAGGGACAATTGATTGCGGCAGTTGGTTCAACAGGTAGGTCCACAGGACCACACCTTCATTTTGAAATAAGGAAAAATGGAGTACCTCAAAATCCACTTAAATACATAAAGTAAGCCATTTAGGCTTACTTTATTATTTTATCAAAAACAAACATTCCACATCCTTGGGCATTTTTATTTTCACCTATAGATCTGCAGGATAATATAAGAATACTCTTAACATCCTTTACTGAAATATTATTGTATTTTTCTAAAATAAGTGCGATAGAGGCACAAATTATTGCACAGGATATAGAGGTTCCTGAAGCAGACTTATATGGAGATTGAAGTGAATATTTATGTTTTGATGTTGGAACATATTTTGTATCGCAGTTTAGAGAAAGCACATCAATGCAGGGAGCGACAATATCAGGTTTATTTATTCCATCAAAGGTAGGGCCTCTTCCTGAAAAATCGGCAATAGATATGTGTTTTTTTGATAAATCGACATTAATTCCTCCTACTGTTATGACATTTTTCATATTACCCGGGAAATAAATGCTCATATTTTGGGGGCCTAAATTTCCTGCTGGTACAACAGGAACTATGTTATTTTCCAATAGTTTATTTATTGCTATTTCTAAAGGGTTTATATACAGTTTGTTTAAATAAGGGAATTCAAAGGGTAAACACGCTATTTTAATGTTATATTCATCTTTAAGTAGAACTGCATCTTGAATAGCAAAAATTATATCTGACATATATCCAAATCCAAGTGAATTAAAACATTTAAATATACAGAGTTTTGAATCTGGTGCAATTCCTTTATATGATTTATTAGTGTGCCCATTAGATGCAATTATTCCAGACAAAAAGGTTCCGTGCCCGTTATCATCATAGGGTTTATCAATTTTGTTTATATAGTCCTTAAAGTATATAATAGTATTTTTGTTAGTTATAAGATCTGGATGAGGAAAACAACCTGTGTCAAAAAGTGCAATCCCAATATCCTTTCCTGTTAAGTTAATGTTGTGGGCAAACTTTACACCTATGCTTTCAGAAACATTATTTAAACATAATGATGCCTTATAATCAAAGCAGATAAAAGAGATGTCTGGGTTTTCAGATAATCTGTCTATGGAAGTGGGTGAAATTTCACAGGCTATAGCATTTATTATTGTGTATTCATACTTTATCTTTCCTCCATTACTTATTATGGAACCTCTTGTAGTTTTAACATTATTTTTATAGCATATTATTACAGGAATTCTGCGTTTTAGGTTCGGTGTCATATATTCCTTCAGTTTTTTATCTATTTTCTTATTTAAAAATAAAAACATATAATCACCTAATAAATTTATGCAATACATTATATGCATTTATTCTTAAAACTGTTACAAGTTGATTGTGCAAACCATCAATGTTAAAATGAAGATAAGGGAGGGATTATTATGGCGTTGATAGATTTCAAATGTAAAGAATGCGGAAATGAATTTTTTGAAATAGTAAACTCGGATGAAAAGGTTGTATGCCCAAAATGTAAAAGTGATAATGTTGAAAGAGTGTATAAGGGTAAGTTTTATGGAAAGGGAAATTGTAGTGGAGGATGTTCAACCTGTTCAGGATGTCATTAAAAGTTCTATAGATAAAAATATTTTCAAGGGTATATAATATAAAAAACTGCCTCAATATGTATTGAGGCAGTTAAATTATGCAGAGAATGTTTTTTTAGTATAAATAACAATTAGTTTATCAAGTTCTTGGCTAAGTTTTAAAATTTTACTATATTCTTCTTTTTTTATTCCATCCTTTAATTTTAAATTCAGTTCATTGGAAAGTAACTTAATCTTATTTCTAATTTCATCTTTTAGCATTCTAATCCCCCACCATTTACTCTTTTTAAGACAGCGACAAAGGATATTTTAACATTAATGTATGCACAAATCAATATTTGTTAAAAAATTTATCATTAATTTTATTTAACAAAATTGATGTTTTTTATATGTTCAATAAATGCTCTTGAAGCAGGGGATAGAGTTTTTTTGTTGTGATAAACAAGATATATAGGTCTTATTATGTCTAAACCATTTATAGTATGACACCTTAAAAGGTTAGCTTCTATTAAATCTTTGCAGGCATAATATGAAACGATAGATACACCAATCTTGCTTTTTACTAGTTGTATTACCGTCTCTAAGGAATTAGCGTTTATTATTGTATTAAGATCCTCAATATTAAAACCTATTTCATATAGTTTCTTTTCAAAAATATGTCTTGTAGCAGAGCCATCTTCTCTTTGGATAAAAGGCAATTTAATAATATCTTTAAAATCTACCTTTTCATTTAAATTGTCAAAATTACTTATTAAAACAAGTTTGTCTTGAAATATATTTGTATATGTGAGTTTACAGTCATCTATCATATCTCCAACAATACCTAAATCAACATTAAAGGAAATAAGTTGGTCAACCACATATTGTGTACTTCCTTCCTTTATATCGTAATTAACTTCATTATATAATTTACTAAAGGATTCAATAATTTGAGGAAGTAAAAATCTACAAGGTGTTGTACTGGCGGCAATAGTTATTTTACCGCATATTCTATTATCATATAGTGATAAACTTGAAATAGCATTGTCTCTTATATTAACTAAATTTATAGCGTACTCATAAAAAAGCTTTCCAGCTTCAGTTAAACGTATGTCTTTTCCGTTTCTATCAAACAGCATAACCTTAAGTTCCTTCTCTAAAGAGGAAATATGAGAACTTATTGTAGGCTGTGATAAAAAAGTAGCCTCTGCTGCCTTAGAAAAACTTTTATATTTTGCAACATTAATAAATGCCTCAATTTGCTTAAAATCCATACCATCACCCCAATTATATAGTAAATGAATATTAACAATTTTTCAACAAATATTATAGATTAACATTGGAGTTATAATTTGTTATCAAAAAATATAAAAATATGTATTAAAAAATCTAATATAAAATGCTATAATATCAATTATGGGTATAAAATAGGATAATTATCTTTAAATATAGATTACAAGAAGGATGGGTGCTGTTTATGGAAAAGTTAATTATTGAAGGTGGTATTCCTTTAAAGGGAGAAGTAGTTATAGGCGGAGCTAAAAATGCAGCTGTTGCAATACTACCTGCAGTTATACTTGCAGATAAGGGAGAATTTATAATTGATAATCTTCCTGAAATTGAAGATATAAAATGTCTTGAAGAAATATTAAGGAACCTTGGGGCAAAGGTTGAAGAAATAAGTGATACAGCAGTAAAAATAGACATAAATGGAGTTAAGGACTACAGAGCCTTAGGTGAAGAAGTTAAGAAGATGAGGGCATCATATTACCTATTAGGTTCATTGCTTTCAAAGTTTGGACGTGCAGAGGTTGCCTTCCCAGGAGGATGTCCAATTGGGGTAAGACCAATAGATCAGCACATAAAGGGATTTGAAGCAATGGGGGCAAAGGTAACTGTTGAACACGGTGTTATTAAGGCCTATACAGAAGATGGTCTAAAGGGTGCCCACATATATCTTGATGTTGTAAGCGTAGGTGCGACAATAAACATAATGCTTGCGGCAACAAAGGCAAAGGGAGTTACAATTATTGAAAACGCAGCAAAGGAACCCCACGTTGTTGATGTTGCAAACTTTTTAAATAGTATGGGAGCAAAAATCAAGGGAGCAGGAACAGATGTAATAAAGGTATATGGTGTTGAAGAATTAGTGGCGTGCAATTACAGCGTTATACCAGATCAAATAGAAGCAGGAACATATATGGTTGCAGCAGCAGCAACACTTGGAGATGTTGTATTAAAGAATGTAATACCAAAACATCTTGAATCAATTACTGCAAAGCTCTTAGAGATGGGAATAACAGTTGAAGAGGGAGAAGATACAGTAAGAGTTTGTGCAAGTAAAAGACCAAAGGGTATAAATATAAAGACGCTTCCATACCCAGGTTTCCCAACAGACCTTCAACAGCCTATGTCAACTCTTTGCACAATAGCAGAAGGTGTTAGCATAATAAATGAAAGTATTTGGGAAGGTCGTTTCAAGCATTGTGATGAATTAAAGAGGATGGGAGCAAAAATTAAAGTAGAAGGAAGAGTAGCTGTAATTGAAGGGATTGAAAAGCTATCTGGTGCAGAGGTTGCAGCGACAGACCTAAGAGGGGGAGCCGCTTTAGTTGTTGCTGGACTTGTTGCAGATGGAATAACAGAAGTTACCAACATTCGTCACATAGATAGAGGATATGAAAAAATAGAGCATAAGCTTCAGGCTTTAGGAGCAAAAATAAAAAGAGTAAAAGAAGAAGGGGCTAACTAATACGTTAGCTCCTTTTTGCTACTCCACTTTTTATTGCTGCTTCATAGACTGATTTTGCAACCTTTTTTTGTACCTCTAAGTTAAATGGCTTTGGTATAATATATTCTTCATTTAATTCCTCATCTTTAACTGATTCTGCTATTGCAAGGGCTGCCGCTATTTTCATCTCTTCATTTATTACTTTTGCTCTTGCATCAAGTGCACCTCTAAATATTCCTGGAAAGGCAAGAACATTATTTATTTGGTTTGCAAAGTCTGAACGGCCTGTACCAACAATTCTTGCACCAGCTTCCTTTGCATCCTGTGGGAATATTTCAGGCGTTGGATTTGCCATTGCAAACACAATAGCATCCCTATTCATTGCTTTAACCATCTCTTTAGTTAATACGTTTGGAGCTGATACACCTATAAAAACATCTGCACCTACTATAACGTCCTTTAGTTGTCCTTTTTCGTTATTTGGATTTGTAATCTCCGCAAGTTTCTTTTTTGCCTCATCAACATTTTGTATTCCTCTATAAAGTGCTCCTATTTTATCGCATACAACTATATTTTTTGCACCGTAGGATAAAAGAAGCTTACAGATTGAAGTTCCAGCTGCACCAGCACCATTTATAACTATTTTTAAGTCCTCAAGCTTTTTATTTACTATTTTTAAAGAATTTATAAGTGCCGCTAAGCACACAATGGCAGTACCGTGTTGGTCATCGTGGAAAACTGGAATATCAAGTTTTTCCTTTAACTTTTCTTCAATTTCAAAGCACCTTGGAGCAGAGATGTCCTCAAGATTTATTCCACCAAAGGATGGAGATATCTTAACAATTGTATCTACTATTTCATCAACTTCCTTTGTATTTAGTACTATTGGGAAAGCATCAACATTTGCAAATTTTTTAAAAAGAACAGCTTTGCCCTCCATAACAGGAAGTGAGGCAAGAGGCCCTATGTCACCAAGTCCTAAAACTGCAGTTCCATCAGAAACTACAGCAATTGTGTTCCATTTTCTTGTATATGTATATGCAAGCTCAGGGTTATTATGTATTTCTATACAAGGTTGTGCAACACCTGGTGTATATGCAAGGGATAAATCACTTGAATTATTCACTTCAACCCTTGATATAATCTCTATTTTACCTCTCTTTTCTTCGTGAAACTTCAGTGCTTCATCATAAATGCTCATTTTATCACCCCATTTTTATAATATCAAGAATATTATAACATAAATAATTTCCATTGTAGTTATAAATGAAAAAAAGTAAAATATACATATGAAAGGAGAGAGAATATGGATTTTTGTAGTTTATACAGTGGAAGTAGTGGAAACTCAATATATGTAGGGAATGAGAGAACAAAAATATTAGTTGATGCTGGTTTAAGTGGTAAAAAAATTCAAGAGGGACTTTTAGATATAGGTGTTAATCCAAATGAAATAAATGCAATATTAATAACCCACGAGCACGATGACCATATTAAAGCAGCGGGAATATTATCAAGAAGGTTTAACATACCTATTTATGCAAATGCTGATACTTGGAGTGCAATGGAGTCTCAGATAGGGGATGTGAAGGAGGAAAATATAAAGGTTTTTAGTACTTATAAGCCCTTTGAGATAGGAGATATAACAGTTATACCATTTAAAATACCTCACGATGCCTCAAACCCCTGTGGTTATAGTTTTATTGAGAAGAATAAAAAGATTTCAATTGCAACAGACATTGGGCACGCAAGCAGGGAAGTTAAGGATAACATAAAGGATTCTGATCTAATACTCCTTGAGTCTAACCACGATGTTGAAATGTTAAAGGTAGGGCCATATCCTTATTATTTAAAAAGAAGAGTTTTAAGTGATGTAGGACATTTATCAAATGAGGATTGTGGAAGAACAATTGTGGATATACTAAATAGTAGGATAAAAAGGATAATATTAGGTCACTTAAGTAAAACAAATAACTATCCAGAACTTGCATATAGAACAGTTTTATCTATTTTAGAATCTAATGGAATTAGGGACGGGGTAGACATTGATTTAGACATTGCTCACAGGGATAGGGTAGGTAAATATTATTCTGTATAAGAGGTGAGGTTATGGAGTATTATGGCAGAAGAAGACCTTCTGCATTCGGCTATTTTTTGTCGGCATTTTTTGGGGCAGTAATAGGAGGATTTTTGCTTTTAACCTTTGCACCAGAGGCACTTTTTCAAAGATTTCAGGTTAAAGAACCAGAAAAGGTTGAGGTTAAGAAGGAAGTTGTGTATGAAACTGTAAGCACTGATGTGACAAAGGCAGCAGAGGAGGTTATTCCATCAGTTGTTGGGATAAAGACGACAAGGATACAGAGAAGCTTTTTTCAAAACAAAAGGGTACAGGGAGTAGGAAGTGGAATTATAATAGACAATGAAGGGTATATTTTAACAAACAATCACGTTGCAGGATATTCATCAACTAATATAGTTGTATCCCTTTATGATGGTAGGGAGGTAAATGGCAGAGTTGTATGGGCTGATGAGGTTTTAGATCTTGCTATTGTAAAAATAGATGAAGGAAACCTTAATGTTGCGAGGCTTGGAGATTCAAAGAATGTAAAAATAGGTGAACCAGTTATTGCAATAGGAAATCCACTTGGTCTTACATTTCAAAGAACTGTTACAGCAGGAATAATAAGTGCATTAAATAGAACAATTGAGATTTCTGAAGGAGTTTTTATGGAGGATTTAATACAGACAGATGCATCAATTAATCCTGGAAACAGTGGAGGGCCTTTGGTTAGTACCAAAGGAGAAGTTATAGGTATAAATACTGTAAAGGTTACGACTGCAGAGGGAATAGGTTTTGCAGTTCCAATAAATATAATAAAGCCGATAATAAATTCAATAAAGGCCACAGGAAAATTTGAAACACCTTCACTTGGAATAAAGGGTTTTGATAAGAACCTTGCGGGATACTTTGATTTTAAGATAGAAAAGGGCATATATGTCTATGATGTGTTAAGGGCAAGTCCTGCAGCAAGGGCAGGAATTAAAGAGGGCGATGTTATAGTATCAATCAACGGTAAGGAAGTAAATACAATGATGGAGCTTAAGGAAGAGATGTTTAAAGTAGGTGTTGGAGGTACCTTAACTATTACAATTAAAACACCTGTTGGAACAACTAAAAATGTAGAAGTGAAGTTATAGGCCTAAAAAGGCCTATTTTTATATAAAAGTTTTTTGTAGAAAGGAGAGTACTAATGAATATTACTATAGTATCAGTTGGAAAATTGAAGGAAAAGTATTTAAAGGAAGGAATAAATGAGTATTTAAAGAGGCTATCAAAGTATGCAAAGGTTGATATAATCGAAGTTCCAGACGAAAAGGCACCAGAGAATCTCTCAAAGAGGGAAGAGGAGATGGTTAAGGAAAAGGAAGGACAAGGTATATTAAAGTATATAAAGGAAAATATGTATGTAATAGTGCTTGACATAAAGGGTAAACAGCTCTCTTCAGAGGAGCTTGCAGACTTTTTAAGCCAAAGGGCAATTTTAGGTGAAAGCAACATTGCCTTTGTAATAGGTGGTTCCCTTGGTCTTTCACAAACAGTTTTAAACAGGGCAAATTACAAACTATCCTTTTCAAAGATGACCTTTCCACACCAACTTATGAGGCTTATACTCCTTGAGCAGATTTACAGGGGATTTAGGATAATAAACGGTGAACCGTATCATAAGTAGTTGACAATTAGGCATACATATTATGTATAACTTATTAATAAAAATAAAGGAGAAAATATAGTCTATCCTTTATTTTTGTATATTTACGAAAATAATACTTTTGCACTTTGTATTTATATGGAAATGGTAATAGTGTGTGTTAAAATTAAAAAGAAGGAAGATAAATATAAAAAGCTTCCTTCTTTTTAACTTTATTTTTGGTTGTGAATTCTATAATAGAGTTGAGTTTTATTATAAAAAACCTATTACAAATAAAAACAAAAACGTATATCAATTTCTAAACTCATATCCATCTTGTAAAAATCTATTGCATTTTATATCATTTATAAATATCTTGATTAGGTTAAAAAGTGGAAGTAGATACAGATATACTGCATATGGTATAAAGCCTGTAGAGCTAACCTTCATAGCAGTTGTTGGTACAAAGGCGGCAATATTCCAGGGAATTAGTGCAGCTAATACAACAGCAGTGTTTTCTAAATCTAATGCAAGTTGGTAGTTATCAACTTCATTGTTTTCATAGCTTTTATTCATAAGATGCTGTGTTAGTATAATTGCAATAGACTGATTGCAACCAAAGGCTCCGGTTATGATGCTTGTTATGCTTGTGTATAAAAACAAAGTATATCTGTTTTTGGCTTTTAGTAGTATATCTTCTATGGACTTAAACATATTAGTTCCACTAAATATTCCAGATAGAGCACAGGAAATAAATACAACTAAGGCGGCCTTCCACATTGATATTATTCCTCCACCCTTTAATATAATGTTTAGAGGATTAGAAGGGTTAAGTTTAAATCCCAGTACTAAAAATGTTAGTACTTCTTTTATGCTATATTGTTGAAAAATTATAGCAATGGAGGAGGCTGTTAGTATGCTTATAAACATTGATAGCTTTACATCAACTTTAAATAAGGAAAAAATTAGTATTATTATTGCTGGCATTAAAACTATTATATTTATTTTATATGTTTCAGCTATTTGTTGGCTTAAATTATTTTGTGTGAAACTTATAGGTTTTTGAAGAGAAAAAATAAAGTATATAGCAATACTTAATATAAGTGGGAAAATAGATGTTTTAATCATATTCTGTATGTTTATATATAGATTTGTCTTTGTAAGATTTGCAATAAGGTTTGCACTTGATGCCATTGGAGAACACCTATCTCCAAAGTATGCACCAGCTATAATAGCACCTGCTACAATGTTTATATTTATATTGGTACTTTTAGCCATTAAAATAAGTGCAACTCCAACTGTACTTACTGTTGCAAGGGCGGATCCTAAGAGAAGGGAAATAATGCAGCTAATTATAAAGCTATAGAGTATAAAAAACTTAGGATTCATATATTTTATGCCATAGTATATGATTGAAGGAACTGTTCCTGATGCCATCCATATACCTGTTATAGCACCGATTAATACAAATATCTTAAGTACAACAAGTGATTTCTTACCACCATCAAAGGACATATTAATAATGTCTTTTAAGCTAAAACCTCTTTTAATTGAAATAAAGCAGAAAACGAAAAAGCCAAAGATTAAAGGATAACCTATAAATATTCCCTTATAAATAGACAAGACTATTACAAAAAAAGTAACTGCCATACCTAAAATAACATCCATATTAACCCCTCTTTCGTATTTTATTCCCCTTAAAAAGTTACAAAAATATAATAAATATTCACAATTGTATAATAACACAAATGATTTGCTTTTACAAAGTGTTTTCGATAAAAAAATGGGAGAGTATATAAAAAATCATAATGTGTCGAATAAAATAGATTGTTTGTAGCTTTTGTATATGATACAATAATACTTGTTTTAAAAGATTAAATAAATTTATTTTGTTTAAAATTTGGAGGATGGGTATGCAAAGGAAAAGAACATTAAAGAATGTAGTAGTCTTAGTTTTATTTTTTGTTTCTTTAATATCTTTTAGCGGATGTAATAAGGAAGTTTCAAATGAAAGTAATCAGAATGAGCAGCATATAGTGGTTGCAAAGGCTGAAAATAAAAAAGAGGAAATAAAAGTAGATGCAGTAAGTAACCAACAACCTTCAGATAATAATAAGGCAGAAAATAAAGATCAGGATAAAAACAAGCCAAATACTTTAGCAACGAAAGAATCAAATAAAAATGCAACAAAAGAAAGTGTAAAAATAAGTGAAGTTAAAAATAGTACTCAAAAGCAAACAGTAGCGTTAACACCATTAGAACAGGAACTGTTAAAGGATATAAAAGAAAAGAATCTTACAAGTAAAACAGCATATATGGTAATTGTTGATACTCAAAAACAATATACGTATATTATGAAAAAATCAAATGGTTCTTGGGGATTATATAAATCACTTATTTGTTCAACAGGTGCACCAGAAACACCAACCCCTAAAGGAATATATACAATTCAAGATAGAGCACCTTGGTTTTTTTCTAAAAGATATCAACAGGGTGGAATGTATTGGGTAAGATTTAAAGGTGATTATTTATTCCATAGCTTACCTATGGATGAAAATAAAAACATAGTTGACTATACATTAGGAAAACCGGCATCCCACGGATGTGTAAGATTAAAGGTTGAAGATGCAAAATGGTTCTATAATAGTATACCATTTGGAACAAGATTGTATATAAAATAACCCTGCAAAGCTCTGCTTTGCAGGGTTTTAGCATATTTTTATGTTGTTTTTATGTGCAAAGTTATAAAAATCCTTTTCAACAGTATCATAAACCTTTTTATCGTGGAACATAATATTATCCTCTTTGAAGATAAGTACAGATTTTTTGTCCTCTGTATTAAATCCATCTGTGTGTAGCACCTGTACTCCCTTTGAACCATTTAGTGGCACAAATACATTTTGAAGTTTATCATACACCTTATTAAATCCTTTGTAATATGGTATTTCTTTAGAAATATTTTCTACTATATCCTCTATATTTTTAAGTTGGATTCCAAGATTATATGCAAGTTTTAGGAATATACATAGGTTATCTGTTTCTAATAAAGGTTCGATAGCTTTATTTAATTTTTGTACCTTTCTACAAGAGTTAGTATAGGTTCCGCATCCTTCAGCAGAGCTTGCAATTGGTATCACTATATTTGAGTTTTTAGTAGTATCTGTTGCAAACAGGTCAAAGGTAGCAAGAAGCTTTAAATTCTTTAGTACATTAGAATAGTCATTATAAATATCTTCACCAATTACAACAAGCCCCTTTATTTGTCCATTTTCTACTTCCTTTAAAATTTCATCTCCTGACATATTGATTCCCATATCAATAAAGCCCTGTGTATTTGCCTTTGAACGAAGTAATATTATACCGCTGTGAGGTTTACCAACCTTTTTGCATAAAGATAGAGCATCTGCTAAAAGCATAAGGGAGGCTTCACTTGTAGTGTCCTCATCAACTACTATTATGGTCTTTTTAGCTTGTGCGTAGATATTGGCAAATTCTTTAGCCTCGGTAGTTACTTTGACATCTTTGATAAATTCCTTTAATGCATCAAAGTTATTGCAACTGTTCTTTGCTTCTTTTTCATTTATATGTTCTTCGATAATTGATTTTATAAATCCCTTTAGGAAGTCTAAATTATTGTCAACTTTATAGAATTTGTTTGACCATTCTTTAATTCTTGAATCGTTACTATTTATTGAAACAAGTTTTACTTTATTTGCTGCATTTTTTAATCTTGTAGCAAAGGCAGGATGGTTTTCAGCTACGTCTCCGAAGGATACAATAAGTTCAGTACTAAATAGTTCATCATAACTGTTTGTTGATGCATCATAACCAAATATCTTTTCAAGTACGGCATTTTTCATTGCCATAGAACCGATATATTTTGTATTTAACTTTTCAGCAATTTTTCTTAAAACAAAGGCCTCTTCATTTGTAAATTTAGGTGAAACTAAAATACCAATGCTGTCTTTTCCATACTGTCCCTCTATGAGTTTTAATTTCTTAGAAAGAAGGGATAGAGCTTCATCAATGGATAGCTTACTCTCTGCATTTTCATAAAAGACAAATGGAGTTTTAAGTCTTAAATTGCTATTTATATGTTCAGTACCAAATCTTCCTCTTGCACAAAGAACTCCTGCCTTTTCTTTGTTTGGAAGAGTTTTAAATACTAAATCCCCCTTTGATTGATAAACAACCTCACAACCAGCACCACAGTAGCTACAAACAGAATGAACCTCATCAAATTCTACAGGAACTTGCTTATTTACAGCGGCTCTATCTATAAGTGCTCCAGTTGGACAGACATCTACACATTGACCGCAGGAGATACAGGAGCTTTGATTTAGGGGTAGGTTGAATTCAGGTATAACCTCAGAATTAAATCCTCTTCCCTTAAGTCCAAGGGCAGTTATACCCATAACTTCTTCGCAGGTTCTGTAGCAGAGACCACATAAAATACATTTGTCAGGGTTTCTTAAAATGAAAGGATGAGTATCATTTAAATCTCTCTTATGCTTTTCGCCCTTTATTCTATCTACCTTTATGTTGTATTTTTGAAGATAGTTTACTAATTTACATTCAAAATAGTCGTGACAGCCACATTCAAGACATCTTGAGGCTTCTTTGATTGCCTGTTCTTCAGTTAAGGCCTTTGAAATTGGTCTAAAGCTTATTTTTCGTTCACTACTTGGAAGTACATATTGTTCTTGTCTTTTTTCCCTACTATACTTTTTAAAATCCTCTTCAGTTAAATCATCTTGAACTATGTAGCAGGGGTTTGGAACAGAAACTTCTTCTCCCTTTAAATAATTATCTATAACATAGGCAGCATTTTTACCCTGTGCAATTGCTTCTATTGCAATTTTAGGACCTGTTACTGCCTCACCACCAGCAAATATACCTTCCATACTTGTTTTAAAGTTATTTGGATTAACAGAGATAGTTCCCCATTTTGTAGTTTCAAGTTCCTTTACGCACTCGGGGTTAACCTTCTGTCCTATTGCAGAGATAATAAGGTCTGCCTCAAAGGTAATCTCATCACCCTCAATTGGAATAGGTTTTCTTCTACCAGATTTATCAGGCTCTCCAAGCATCATCCTTTGACATCTTATAGCCGTAGCTCTTTTTCCATCTCCCATAATTTCTATAGGAGCAACAAGGAATGTAAACTCAACTCCTTCTTCTTCAGCCTCTTTAACTTCAATCTCTTCAGCAGGCATTTCTTCCTTTGTTCTTCTGTATAGTACTTGTACACTTTTTGCACCAAGTCTTACAGCAGTTCTTGCTACGTCCATAGCAGTATTACCGCCACCTATTACCACAACCTTCTCTCCAAGGTATATAGGTTCTGAAAGGGTTGCTCTTCTTAAAAACTCAATTCCCCCCATAACCCCATCTAATTCTTCACCAGGACAGTTAAGAGGAGTGCTTGCCCAGGCACCTATGGCTATAAATACTGCATCATAGTTCTTCTTTAGATATGGAATTGTAATATCTTCTCCAAGTTTTGTATTACAGATTATTTCAACACCCATTTTAGTTAGAGTATTTATTTCTGCATCAAGAAGTTCCTTTGGAAGGCGATATTGAGGTATTCCATATCTTAACATTCCTCCAGGATGCGGTTGTGCTTCGTATATAACAACCTTGTGTCCCTCCATTGATAGGAAATAGGCACAGGATATACCAGCAGGTCCTCCACCTATTATTGCAACTTTTTTCCCAGTTGAAGGTTTTACTTCTGGGACAAAGGGCCCCTTATTTATATCAATTTCTCCTATGTATCTTTTCAGATCTGCAATTGCAATAGGTTTATCAACTTTACCACGTCTACATTCACTCTCACAGGGGTGAGGACAAACTCTACCTATACTTGCTGGTAGGGGAATAACCTTTTTAACAAGTTTTATAGCCTCATCATATTGACCGTTGGCAATGAGCCCAACATAACCTTGGCAGTCGGTATGTGCAGGACAGGCATTTACACAAGGAGGTCTACAATCTCCTCTGTGGTCAGATGATAAAAGTTCGAGAGCTGTTTTTCGGGCAGCAATTGTACGCTTTGTGTCTGTTCTTATAATCATACCATCTGATGGGAAGGTTGAACAGGCACGAACAAGCTTAGGGCTTCCTTCAACTTCAACAACACAAAGTCCACAGGAACCATAGGGTTTTGTGTTTTGGCTGTAGCATAGGTTTGGTATATCGATGCCATTTTCAAGAGCAATTTGAAGAATGGTTTTATCATCGGTTGTGGTAATTTCTCTATTATTTATATTAACCCTTATTAAAGACACATCTATCACTCCCTTTTTATTCAGTATAAATAGCATTAAACTTACAAGTTTTAATACAGTTTCCGCATTTAATACATTTATCTTGAGCTATTGTATGTGCTTTTTTTCTTTCTCCTGATATTGCAGAAGTTGGACAACTCTTTGCACACATTGTACAACCAATACACTTTTCAGCATCAATTTTATATGATAAGAGTGCTCTACATTGTTTTGCAGGACATTTTTTATCATTAATATGGGATAGATATTCATCTTTAAAATATTTTAGTGTTGTAAGTACAGGATTTGGTGCTGTTTGACCAAGTCCGCACAGTGAACCATCCTTAACGCTGTAGCAGAGTTCCTCAAGTATTACAAGGTCTTTAGCTGTTCCCTTTCCCTCTGATATATTGTTTAGTATCTCAAGCATTCTTTTTGTACCTATTCTACAGTAGATACATTTTCCACAGGATTCTTTACAAGTAAAGTCAAGGAAGAACCTTGCTATATCCACCATACAGGTTGTTTCATCCATAACTATCATACCACCAGAACCCATAATGGCACCTGTACTGTTTATTGATTCATAGTCAACAGGAGTGTCGAGGAGTTCCTTTGGAATACATCCTCCAGATGGTCCACCCATCTGAACAGCTTTAAATTCCTTATCCTCTTTAATTCCTCCACCTATTTCATATATGACTTCTCTTAAGGTCATACCCATAGGTACTTCGATTAATCCACCACGCTTAATTTTACCTGCAAGTGCAAAAACCTTTGTTCCCTTACTCTTTTCTGTTCCATATTTTGCAAACTCATGTCCTCCATTTTTGATTATCCAAGGTACGTTTGCATATGTTTCAACATTATTTATGTTGGTTGGTTTGCCAAAGAAACCTGATTGTGCTGGGAATGGTGGTTTTAATCTTGGCATACCGCGTTCTCCCTCAAGGGAGGCTATAAGGGCAGTTTCTTCGCCACATACAAAGGCGCCGGCCCCCATTTTAATTTTAAGTTCAAAATCAAATCCTGAATTTAATATGTTCTCTCCAAGAAGATTTTTTTCCTTTGCTTGTTCTATAGCGATATTTAATCTCTCTATAGCAAGAGGATACTCAGCACGTACATAAACAAAGCCTGTATGTGCACCTATTGCATAGGCAGCAATTATCATTCCTTCAATAAGAGAATGGGGGTCTCCTTCAATTACGCTTCTATCCATAAAGGCACCAGGGTCTCCTTCATCTGCATTACAAACTATGTATTTTTCATTTCCCTTTGAGGCTCTTGCAGCATTCCATTTAAACCAAGTTGGGAAACCTGCACCACCTCGTCCTCTAAGACCAGATATTTTTACTTCTTCAATTACCTCCTCTGGAGTCATTTGGCTAAGTGCCTTTTTTAGGGCAGAGTAGCCACCAGCCTCAATATAGTCTTCAATGCTCTCGGGGTTTATGATTCCACAATTTCTTAAAACAATTCTAACCTGTTTTTCAAGTTGTGGGTGAGGCTTCTTGTCGGTTGAAACTATGTATTTTTCAATAGGTAATCCCTTTAAAATATGTTCATTAAATATTTCTTCTGCCATTGATGGACTTACATTAGCATATGTATAGGTTCCATTATCATCTATGATGTCAACAATTGGCTCAAGATAACACATACCTATACATCCCGTTGTTATTATTTCAATGTTTTTATTATTTTCCCTTAAGAGCTTTTCAAATGCATTTTTAATTTTTCTACCTCCAGCAGCAATACCACAGCTTCCAAGCCCTATTCTAATTTTCATCGGAGTTTTTCCTCCTTTCTTTTTCATATATATCCCTTATAATCTTCTTTGCACTATCTGGTGTTAGGTTTCCATAAGCCTCACCGTTTATCATAATTACAGGTGCAAGGCTACAGCAACCAAGACAGGCAACATCCTCAAGTGTAAATAATCCGTCCTCTGTTGTTTCTCCAGGCTTTATATTAAGTTCTTCGCATATTGCTCTGCTAACTTCTTTAGAACCGTTGACGTGACAGGCAGTACCTTGACATTGAAGAATTATATATTTTCCAGTTGGGTTTAATCTAAATTGAGCATAGAAGGTTGCAATACCATATATCTTTGCTCTTTTACTTCCAGTTCTTTCAGCAATAAGGTTTAGGGCACTTAGTGGGAGGTAGCCGTACAATTCTTGTGTATCTTGAAGTATGCTGATAAGGCTGGCACTTTGTCCTTCGTATTTTTTAAAAATTGGTTCCATTAAACTTAAATCAACCTTCTTATCGTCGAAATTTAATGATAGTTTTTCTTCACAGGAACAACTCACATCCATTCCTCCTTCTTTATATAGTTAGCATTTTAAGTTGGAAACTTAATAAGCTGACAATTTGCAAATACAGAAAATTCAAAATAACCACAATTTTATTTTGGCACAAAAAATGTTCTAATTCAAATATTTATTTTTTAATGGGTTGATAAAATATCCTTTTAAATTCATTAAGCTCTCAAAAGAGAGCTTAATGAATACAACTTATATTAAAAATCAATGTCTTTTCCTTCATATATGTATTCAAGAACCTTTTCCATAGTAGCATCATCTATTGGTCTTGGGTTAGAACCTGTACAAGCATCAAGAACTGCATTGTGTGCTATTGACTTAACATTTGCTCTAAAGTCTTCTTCGCTAACTCCATATCCCTTTAATGATAGAGGTATATCCATACTTCTATTTAATTCTCTAATCATTTCAACAAGTGCATTGACAAGTTCATCTTCATTATTTCCTGAAAGTTTTAGAGTTTTTGCTATTTGTGCGTATCTATCCTTACATTCCTTTGAGTTGAATTGAATTACGTATGGTAGATATATTGCATTTGCACATCCGTGGGGTATATGGAAAACAGCACCAGTCTTATGAGCAATAGAGTGTGTTATACCAAGTAGAGCATTGGAGAATGCCATACCAGCAAGACATTGTGCATAGTGCATTTGTTCCCTTGCTTCCTTATCACCATTAAAGGACTTAACAAGATTATCCTTAATCATAACTATTGCGTGCATAGCAAGTGGATCTGAGAATGGTGATTTTTGTGAAGCTACATAAGCTTCTACTGCGTGGGTTAGAGCATCCATACCAGTGTGAGCTGTAAGTGACTTTGGCATTGTTTGTGCAAGTTCTGGGTCTACTATTGCAATATCTGGTGTTATATTAAAGTCAGCCAATGGATACTTTATCTTTGCTTTGTAATCAGTTATAACTGAGAAGGCAGTAACTTCAGTTGCAGTTCCACTTGTTGAAGGAATAGCAACGAATCTTGCCTTATTTCTTAACTCTGGAAGTCCAAATGGAACAACTGCTTGTTCAAATGTAAAATCAGGATATTCATAGAAAATCCACATAGCCTTTGCAGCATCGATTGGAGAACCACCACCAACTGCAACTATCCAGTCAGGCTCAAATTCTCTCATTATTTCTGCACCCTTCATAACTGTTTCAACTGATGGGTCTGGTTCAACGCCTTCAATAAGCTTTGTTTCAAGGCCAGCTTCGTGAAGATAGGCTTCTATTTTATCAAGGAAGCCAAATTTCTTCATTGAACCTCCACCAACAACTATAACGGCCTTTTTACCTTTTAGATTTTTTAATTCTTCTAATGAGTTCTTACCAAAGTAGATGTCTCTTGGTAATGTAAATCTTGCCATAGGATCCCCCTCCTTTAATTTTATCTATAGACTAATAAGCAAATAACGTGCCAAGTTAGTTA
Source organism: Caloramator sp. ALD01 (assembly GCF_000472625.1). NCBI lineage: Bacteria > Bacillati > Bacillota > Clostridia > Eubacteriales > Clostridiaceae > Caloramator > Caloramator sp. ALD01. The sequence goes on along the minus strand of NZ_AXAA01000015.1, from coordinate 17,556 downwards.
TTTAACAAACACAACTAATTTTAAGGACAAAAAAATAGCAGATTTAATCTGCTAAAAAATAGGACAGTTTTATAATTCATAATTGTCCTATTTTTTAGCAATGTAATAAAATAGGACAATCTAAATTGTTATGTTGTACCTTTTCATCTTTAAATATAGTGTATTTCTACTTATATTAAGTATCTTTGCACATTTTGAAATGTTGTTGTCATATTTTTTTAGGCAACTTATAATTGCTCTTTTTTCAATTTCATCAAGGGGGCCAATTAAATCATCTGATATTGTATTATACTTACTTATTTGAGTATTTTGATTTTGAGTATTTAAGTTTTCAAATTTATTCATTAAAAACTCTATATTTCCATCAAAGTTTACTGCACTCTCAATAAAATTTTCAAGTTCCCTGATGTTGCCTAACCAGTTGTAGGAGAGCATTTTATCATAAAGTATAGTACTAAGTTTAGGAATAGGTTTTCTAAGCTTTATTGACTTTGTTTTAAGAAAATGTTCTATTAAAAGAGGTATATCCTCTCTACGTTCACGTAAAGGAGGAAGAACAATTGGAATTACTGATATTCTGTAGTATAAGTCTTCCCTAAATCTTCCTTCCTTGACCTCCTGTAGTAGATTTTTATTTGTAGCAGCGATTATTCTAACATCAACGTCAATATATTTATTTCCCCCAATTCTTGTAATGCAACCCTCCTGCAGAACCCTTAATAGTTTTACCTGCATATCAAGGGGCATCTCGCCAATTTCATCAAGGAAAAGTGTTCCACCATTTGCAAGTTCAAATTTACCAGGATTGCCTCCACGTTTTGCACCGGTAAAGGCACCTTCATCGTAACCAAAAAGTTCGCTTTCTATCAGATTTTCAGGTATTGCACCGCAATTTATCGCTACAAAACCAAAATCACGTCTACTGCTATTGTTGTGAATTGCTTGTGCAAGTATTTCCTTGCCTGTTCCGCTCTCTCCTGTTATGAGTATAGTAGAAGGACTGTCGGATATGCTTTTTGAATATTCTATTATCTTTTTCATATTATTACTTTTATATATAATATCATCAAATGTATATCTTGCCTTCATACCTGTATATTTATTTATTAGGTTATATACGTTTTGAATGTTTTTAAAGCTTAAAACAGAGCCGATGATACATCCTTTTTCATCTTGGATTGAATGAAGACTAATAATATATTTTTGTGACTTTCCTTTTATTCTAAAATAAATTTCTTCATCTATTATCTTTTCCCCTGATAATATGCGTTTATTTATTTCCTGCCATTTAGGTAAAATTTCTTCAATGTGCCTCTCCATTAAATCTTCTTTAATACAATTAAACATAGAACAGGCTGATTCATTTATATTTTTAATCAAACCATTTTTACTTAGGGCAATTATACCAAAGTTTATAGATTCAATTATTGTGTTTAGATATTGATATGTTTCCATTAATTTGTTGTTTGCTTCTTCACTCTTGATTTGATTTTCTATTGAGCGAACAGCCGCAACAACAAGTCCCAGCGTATGGGGGTGTACAAGATGACTATTTCCAGTTAGGTTTAATGTTCCTATAATTTCTCCCTTTGTGTTATGTATTGGTGCAGCAGAACAGGTCCAGCGATGGTAGGCTGTTATAAAGTGTTCCTTTGCAGAAATTTGTATAGGCATATCCTCCTTTATTGCTGTTCCCATAGCATTTGTTCCTATGCTGTTTTCATCCATATAGGCACCAACCACCATATTTAATTCCTTAGCAGCAGCAAGGATATCCTTATCCCCTATAGTGCTTAAGATACATCCTTCATTATCTGTCAATACAATAAAAAAGCCTGAACCCTCTAAAAAGTCATATAGTATTTTAATAAATGGAGATGCGATTCTTATAAGGTCTCTGTTCTTTTTCATTAGCAAAGGGATTTCTTCCTTTGTCAATATCTTTTTAGGATAGATTCTACTGGTTTCAATTCCATATTTATTTGAACGTTCGTGGGACTTTTTGATTATTTCTTCGTGATTTTTATTATTGCTTTTCATACGGCCCCCCCTCCCAATATATAAATCTTATATTTTTATTCTATTATTTTGCAAACTCTTTGTCTATAAATTAACAATATTTATGAATGGCGAGGATTTAAGTAAATATTATAAATAAATTGCCTATAATAAATAAATTTATAAAAAATCAGTACTTGATAACTAAATTTTGTTTTGCTAAAATATGAAAAGGTGATGGAGTTCACCTTTAACCGCCTTTGGCTAATGACTCCTACAGAAAATTTTATTTTCTGTAGGAGTTTTTTGTTTAGGGTATAATAAAATAAGGAGGGTTAATATGTTTAGAAAATTATCAAACATAGTTAAGAAACTTGATCATTTTATTTTAACAGTTTCATTAGTAAAATGGTTGTTTTTAAGCAGCATAGTTGGTGTTATAATGGGTGTTTTGTCGGCTTTGTTTTTAAGAAGTTTAAAACTTGCTACAGACTTGAGGGAGGCAAATCCTTGGCTTTTATTTTTACTCCCTTTAGCAGGTGTTTTTGTTAGTTTTTTATATAGTAGATATGGTAAAAATTCTTCTAAGGGAAATAATCTTATAATAGAACAGGCCTACTATGGTGATAGAGAAATTCCTCTTAGAATGTCTATATTGGTATTTGTAGGAACATTTTTAACCCATTTATTTGGAGGTTCAGCAGGAAGAGAAGGTACTGCTGTGCAAATGGGAGGAAGTATATCAGAATTTATAGGTAGACTCTTTAAATTAGATAAGCACGATATGAAAATAATTTTGATGTGCGGGATAAGCAGTGGCTTCGGTTCTGTTTTTGGAACACCACTTGCAGGAACTATTTTTGCAATTGAAGTTATAGCAATAGGATATATGTATTATGAGGCACTTATTCCCTGTTTTATATCAGCGTTTGTTGGTGATTATGTTGCAACATTAGTTGGAGCAACTCATTCCCATTATCATATATTATCTGTACCAAGTGTAACACCAGTAAATGTAATAAAGGTTATTGTAGCGTCAGCATTGTTTGGACTTATGAGTATTGTGTTTAGTGAAGGGGTGCATATATCGAAATCTTTGTTTAGCAGGATTACAGATAATCCTATGTTAAAAAGCTTTATAGGAGGATTTGTAGTAATAGCATTAGTATATATATTTAATACAAGAGAATATTTGGGATTAGGATTGCCTACAATAAAAGAGGCATTTGAAGGTAATGTTTCTAAATATAGCTTTATATTAAAGACTCTTTTTACATCGGTTACTTTAGGAGCAGGTTATCAGGGAGGAGAAGTAACACCAATATTCTTTGTAGGTTCAACATTAGGAAATGTGTTATCCAATGTACTACTTATGCCGGCATCCTTTTTGGCAGCTTTGGGACTTATATCAGTATTTTGTGGGGCAACTAATACACCAATATCATCTTTTGTATTAGGTATAGAGATGTTTGGAAGCAATGGTGTTGTATTTATGTTTATTGCTTGTATTGTAAGTTACTTATTTTCTGGACATCACGGAATATATACGTCTCAAAGAGTGTATAGAAGTAAGAGTAGACTCTTAAATACCTATAATGAGAAGACTTTAAAGGATATAAGGGAAAACAAGATTAGAAGGATATTAACAAAGGGAGAGCAATAGCAATATAAAAATTTACGTGTTTATTAAAGATAAATAAAGTAATTACAAGTTAGAAAAAATTATGTGGTTGCAACAGGAAGAGATGTTACTTCTACAATAATAGGAATATATTAACCATCTAAAACAACTGTATGGATAAATTGATGATAAAATGAACCTTCTGTAGGAAGACTGCTTCCCGCAGAAGGTTTAATTATTTTGAATTTTTTTAAATTGAATTATTTAAAGCAACTTAAATATTAGTGATGTTTATTACAATTATTTAATTCAGAAGAAGGATTGATAAAGACAAAAGGGTGATATATCATATAGTTAAGTCCTTTATTTTAAAATTATGAAAGTGAATAGATGGGGGATTAAAATGCAAAACATCAGAAGAAAGAATATATTACTTGTAGATGACTCAAACCTTATTCAAATTACAATAAAAAAGACATTAGAAGCAGAGGGTTATAATATTGATGTTGCAGTTTCTGCCGAGGATGCCCTGCAGCATATAAAGTCAAGGGAAAAACCATATGATTTGATAATTACCGATATACATCTTCCACAAAAGGATGGTATATACATCATAGAAACTTTAAAAAACAATGAAATTTATGCTATGCATAAATTAACTCCAATTATGATATTATCTTCTGATGCAACTTCAGCAACAGTTAGAAGAGCAATAGAAAAGGGTGCCAAGGAATATTTAAATAAACCCTTTACATCAAAGGAATTGATAAACAGAATAAAAAAGCTTTTATTAGACACAGAGGAGAGCCTATATGCTTTGTTATCAGAGAGTCTTCAGGAGGAGATAGAGAGGGCAAAGCGAGGAAATTATGAAGTATGTTTAGTTATTGCAAGTAAAGAATACTCTGATGGATTAAATATAGAGCAGACTGTTAGGGAGATAAAGGAAGCTTTACGTAAATTAGATACTATAATAGAGCTTGGTAAATCAACTATTGCATTGGTGCTCCCTTTTACCAATAAAAATGGGGCAGAAGTTGTTGTAAATAAAATAAGGACTATATTAAATGATAAATGGTATTTTGGTATAACAAATTTTCCAAATGAATGCCGAACAGTAGAAGAACTTTATAAGGTTGCAAAACAGAGAATAAATGATGAAATAAATAAGGAAATTAGGGAGAAGGAGAAAAATAAGGATGAAAATAAAGAAGAGATGAAAAAGTAAGCTACTTTTTCATCTCTTTTATTATGTACCACATAAGTCCTATAGAAATAAATATATCACCTATGCTTATGACGTAGTGTCTAAAGTGTTTTAATGGTATAACATCACCTAAGAAAGGTAGAAGTGTATTTGAGTTTTGAAGAATATATAATCCTTCAGATGATGCCATAGTTTCTTTTACTTCATTTATAGAAGATATTATTCCTGCTTTAACCATAGCTTCAGGACTTACTGGCATTGCACCACCATTTAAAAAGATGGCAAGTGCATTTAATATTATTCCTATACCTATTACTAAAAAGGCATAGTCTTTTCTGTTTTTATATATAAATAATAAAATGAGTATATATTGGGTCAAATAAAGTATATATGTTATATTTCCCCTTGATAATAACCCTTTTCTAACAAGGGTAAACAGAATAAATTCAATAGAAAAGGCTACAACAGCAAGATAGGGTGCCTTAATTTTTTCAACATCAATATTTTTTATATTTCCTTTAAGTAGAAACCCAACTAAAATACCAATTAAAAGTGCCGCTAAAAACATATCTTAACCCCTCATATTACATAGATTTTCTCTTTCGCATATTTTTAAATATATGTCAACAACTTTAGGATGAAATTGAGTTCCTCTACATCTTAAAACTTCTTCTTTAATCTGTTGTGTATTTAAAGAATTTTTGTAAACTCTCTTTGCCTGCATAGCATCAACTGAATCGGCAAGTTGAAGTATATAAACGTCTATACTAAGCTCGTCTCCTTTTTTACCATCTGGATATCCAGCACCATCGTACCTTTCGTGGTGGTGTCTAACAAGTTCAGGAATATTTCCTATACCTTTAATATCTTTAACAATGTCATATCCAATTGCAGGGTGTTCCTTTATTTTTGCATATTCCTCTTCAGTTAATTTTCCAGGCTTATTTAAAATATAATCAGGTATACCTATTTTACCAATATCGTGTAGATATGCAGCAAGTTCTAATTCCTCTATATGACTTTCACTATATCCAAGCTCCCTTCCGATTGCTTTTACTATATCTGCAACGTTTCTTGAGTGTCCTTCTGTATATTTATCTCTCATTTCAAGGGCATTCATAAGTACCTTTATAGTTTCTTGATATTTTGTTTTAGATTCAATATAGAGCATAAATGTATAGCGGGCAAAAAGGATGATTATAGTTACTACTAAGATACCTACTATATTTGAATTTTTATAAAGGTAAGCAAGGAAATAACCTAAAGGAGCCATAGAAAATATGTTTAAAAGACCAAATTTAAAGTTTTCATATATTGTTTTTAGTATAGGTTCTTTTTCAAGCAATGAAATTAAAATTGAGAATATAAGTACGTTTACGACTAAAAATGTTGTTGTTGTTAAAATGAATTTCATCAATTCATTTATATAATATTCTGTTTTAAAAAAATATGAAAATAAAAAAAATACTTTTGAAGAAAAGAAAATAGATATAGATAAATTAGATAAATTAAAAAAAAGCTTTATCTTAGATGTATTAAAAAAATGTAACAATTCATCATTATCTTTATATATTCTTAATAGTATACTTAGTGAAATTGCAACCATAGCCCAAAATGTATTCAATGAATATATGGCAGCTAAAGTTACAGCAAAACTTGATGTTATAAACATATTTCTATAAAAAACTGGGAAAGACTCTGTTATAGTAGCTAATGTTGTAAATATTATGAAGCCTGGTATTGAATTATTATAATTAGTAGAATATGCGTTTAAAAAACATAAAAAAGATACACTATATATTAAAATTAAATACAATTTAACTTTTTTATTCAATTAGTATCCCTCCTGATAAAAATAAGGCCGATTTAAAATTATCTCCAGTTAAAGTGTGAACCACCTGCTAAAACAAGTGTTAAAAGAGCAAGAATTGCAGGTAAGAATCTCTTCATACGTATCACTCCTTCGCGTTTTTGGGCTAACAGGTCTCCGCTATACGCCTGTCGCATAACTCCGCTTAGGATAAAAATAATTAAATCGGCCTTTTTAACATATTATTAAGTTTTTAAGAGGTGATTTTTTGAATTACCCTGTTGATAGCATCAAGTGTTGCTCTTGCGATTGTTTCATTTACATCGTTTTTAACAAGTGCGGAACCTACTAAAACTTCTTCTGTTCCATATAACAGGGCATTTACTATTACAGTAACAACAGATATATCATTACTTGTGTTAATTAGCACATCCTGAACATCAAATATGTATTCCTGTCCTAAGATTGTTTCAACTGCCTTTAATGTAGTTTTTGATACTAATTTCTTTTTATTTATTGATGTGTTGATTGCTACATCCTCTACTGTATATTCATTATCATCATACATAAGCGTTACACTGCATTCTAAAGTGTTTAACTGATTCTTTAGTTGAACACTGTTAAATTTAACTCTTTTATTAGATATTACATCCTCTGATTGAATTGCTGCTATACTTATTTTATTTCTATCTATCTTAATATCAAACATTGCATAAAGTGCTGATTCAATATCTCTTAAAATTTGTTTCGGTGATTTTAATGTATTTGCTAATATATGAATTTCACTAATTTCATTATTTTCTTTTACAACCTTTGATTTAATAACACCTTCAATTTTGTTAATGACATCCTGTATAGCTAAAACGTCCATATATTTACCTCCGTTTACAAATATTATCATAACATACAATATATTAAAAATCAACAAAATTTTATGAAATAAAATTTTGTTTATATCAATTTTTAACCCTAATTTTATTATTTAGACAAAAAATAAAAAAATCCTTCTTAAAATTTTTCAAAAATATATTAAATTTATATAATATATATCAAATAGTATGTCTTTTAAAATTTTAGGCAGTAGGTTTAACCTACTGCCTAATGGTTTTATTTAACTTCCACAATCCATCCTTCAGGTGCCTTTTCATCTCCAAGTTGTATTGCAACAAGCGTATTGTAGAGCTTTTTAGTTATTGGACCAACTTCAGTTTGGCTGTAGAATACGTGAAGTTTTCCTTTATATTCAATTCCTCCAATTGGAGTTATAACTGCGGCTGTACCACAAGCACCAGCTTCAACAAATTCATCAAGTTTATCTATATATACGTCTCTTTCTTCAACTTCCATCCCAAGGTATTCCTTTGCAATGTGCATTAAAGAATACTTAGTTATACTTGGTAGTATTGAAGGTGATTTTGGTGTTACAAATTTGTTGTCCTTTGTTATTCCAAAGAAGTTTGCAGCACCAACTTCCTCTATCTTTGTATGAGTAGCAGGGTCAAGGTAAATACAATCTGCAAATCCCCTCTTTACTGCCTGTTCGTGTGGAAGAAGGCTTGCCGCATAGTTTCCACCAACCTTAACACCACCTGTTCCATATGGTGCAGCTCTGTCATAGTCTGATACTGTAAAGTTAACAGGTTGCATACCACCTTTAAAATATGGTCCAACAGGACAGCAGAATACTGAGAATAAATACTCTGGTGCAGGTTTTACACCAAGGTTATCTCCAATTCCTATTACATAAGGTCTTAAATAAAGAGAAGCACCTGTTCCATAAGGTGGAACAAAATGTTCGTTTGCCTTTACTACTTGTATACAAGCGTCTATAAATTTTTCTTCAGGAATTTCAGGCATCATAAGACGTCTGCAACTGGAATTCATTCTTTTTGCGTTTTGGTCAGGTCTAAATAGTTGTATTTTACCATCCTTTGTTCTGTATGCTTTAAGTCCCTCAAAGCATTGTTGTCCATAATGAAGAGCTGTTGAGCCTTCGCTGATGGTAACCATATTGTCTTCTACAAGTTTACCATCGTCCCATTTTCCGTCCTTCCAATAGGATACATAACGGAAGTCTGTTTTGATATAGCTGAATCCAAGTTTCCCCCAATCTAAGTTTACAGTTTTGTTCATATAATTCACCTCACTTAAAATGATTGAGAGGATTTTGTGTAACACATTCCCTCATTCCACCTTAATTATAACATAAAAAAAACATTTATGCAGCAATAATGTTAAAATTATTTAGAATTTTAAATAAATTATTTTTTTAACGAAAAATATATTGACACTAAAGCTTTAATATGGTAAATTGATAAATAAATAAAGCAAAAACGATGAAGAGAAATAGTAAAAATAGCTTCCATTTCAGAGAGCATCCGGGTGGTGTGAGGATGTATGAGGGCTATTTTGAACACATCTCGGAGTTTGGTACCGAAGATTAGTAGGCTACCACGGGAACCTTCACCCGTTATAGTGATAGGGTATGTTAGTACCTAATAAGGTTAATGTCGTGAGGCATTAATGAATTGAGGTGGGACCACGGGAGATAAGCTCTCGTCCTCAGAGGAGGATGGGAGCTTTTTGTTTTGTAAAAAAAGCAGTACTGCTAAAAATATATAAAAATTTAAAGGGAGGAAAATGGTATGAAAAAATTCATTTTAGGATTAACTTTATTAATCAGTGCATTTTTTCTTGCATCCTGTTCTAAAACTCAAGTTTCAAATAATGCAAGTAAAATTGTGGTAGTAGGACTTGATGATACCTTTGCACCTATGGGGTTCAAAAATGAAAAAGGGGAAATAGTAGGATTTGATGTTGATTTAGCAAAGGAGGTTTTTAAAAGATTAGGTTATGAGGTGAAGTTTCAGCCTATTGATTGGGCTATGAAGGAATCTGAATTAAATTCTAAAAAAATAGATGCAATATGGAATGGATATACAATAACAGAGGAGAGAAAGGAAAAAGTTGATTTTACAAAACCATATCTTGTAAATAGACAGGTTATAGTAGTTTTGAAGGACTCAAATATAAATAAGAAGAGTGATTTAGAGGGAAAAAGAGTTGCGGCACAATTAAACTCAAGTTCCCAAGAGGCAGTAGAAAAGGATAAAGAAATTTTATCTAAATTTAAAGATGGAAAACTTAATCTTTATGAAACAAACAATGATGCTCTTATGGAACTTGAAAGCGGAAGAATTGATGCAGTTGTTGTGGATGAGATATTGGCAAGATACTATATAAAACTTAAAGGAGAGGATAAATTTAAAATACTTGAAGATAATTTTGGTGAGGAAGAGTATGGCATAGGTTTTAGAAAGGGAGATGAACTAAAGGATAAAGTGGATAAGACTTTAGAAGAAATGAAAAAGGATGGTACCTTTGAAAGAATATATAGTAACTGGTTTAAAAAATAAGAGGTGATTTTGTGGAGTATATTATTAATCTATTTATATCTATGAAAAGTGGAATGTTTGTAACCTTTTATATATTTATTGTAACATTGATATTTTCGCTTATCTTAGGAATTTTAGTTGCAGTGCTTAGGCTATCAAAGATAAAGATGATAGAGATGGCAGTCTCCCTTTATATATTCATAATGAGGGGGACGCCTCTACTTCTTCAGATAATATTTGTATTTTTTGGTCTGCCTATAGTCGGTATAACCTTCGATAGATATACAGCTGTTTTTATAGCCTTTATATTGAATTATGCTGCATACTTTGCAGAGATTTTTAGGGCGGGCATTCAATCTATAGATAAAGGACAATTTGAGGCAGCAAAGGTACTTGGGTTAAGTAGATTTGATACTTATAGATATGTAATATTTCCTCAAATGTTAAAAAATATTCTCCCTGCACTTGCTAATGAAGTAATTACATTGGTAAAGGATACAGCACTTGTTTATGTCGTAGGGATTTCTGATATATTAAGGGAAGGAAAAATTGCAGTAAATAGAGATGCAACCTTAATTCCATTTTTAGTTGTAGCAATATTTTATGCTGGGTTTATATATGTTCTAAGCAACTTGTTTAAAAATATAGAAGAAAAATTTGAATACTATAGGTAGGTGGTAATATGCTTTTAAAGGTAGAAGGCCTTGTAAAATCCTTTAGGGGACAGAGGGTTTTAGATAATGTAAGCTTTGAATTAAAGGAGGGAGAGGTTGTTTCTATATTTGGTAAATCAGGGGCAGGGAAATCAACTCTTTTAAGATGTATAAATGGACTTGAAACTATAGATGAGGGTAATATTAAAATAAACGGAGAATACCTGTATAGGCAAAATGAAAATTTTATTGAAGGTGCAAAGGGTGAAACCTTAAAAAAGATAAGACAATCCATAGGGTATGTTTTTCAAAGCTTTAATTTATTTCCTAATTTAACTGTGCTGGATAATATAATATTATCACCTGTTAAAGCCTATAAATTAGATAAAGAAAAGGCTGTTGAAAGGGCAGTTAAGCTTCTTGAAAAGCTAAACATTTTAGATAAAAAAGACTGTTATCCTTATGAACTATCTGGTGGGCAAAGACAGAGGGTAGCCATTGCTCGTGCGTGCGTTTTGTCTCCGAAAATAATCTGTTTTGATGAGCCTACATCTGCAGTAGATGATGAGGTTAAAAAAAGTATAGCTGATATAATATTGGGGTTTAAGAAGGAAAATATGGCTGTTTTAATTGTTAGTCACGATAAGGAATTTTCCTATTCTATTTCGGATAGAATAATTAAAATAGAAGAGGGAAAAATAATATCATAAAAATTGCTTGTTATGTAAGTTTAAAGTTCTTGACATTCCCCGTAAAAGTTATATAATTTTACTGAAAATATTAATTGAAAGGAATGGGGAGTTGAATTGGAAAAAGGAAAGAACAAGCTAAAACTATACGGATTCAACAATTTAACAAAGACTTTGAGTTTCAACATTTACGACGTATGCTACACAAAGACGGAAGAGGACAGAAAAAAGTATATCGAATATATTGACGAGCAGTATAATTCAGAGAGACTAACAAAGATATTGACAAATGTTACGGAAATGATAGGTGCTTGTGTTTTAAACATTGCAAAGCAGGACTATGACCCACAGGGAGCAAGTGTTACACTGCTTATCTCTGAAGAGGAGGTACCTCTTTATATACTTGATCCATCCTGTAACAGAGGTATATTAACTCCAACAAGAGAAAACATTGTTGCTCACCTTGATAAGAGCCACGTTACTGTGCATACGTACCCAGAAACTCACCCCCAAAATGAGATAAGTACATTTAGAGTAGATATTGATGTGTCAACTTGTGGACAAATATCGCCACTTAAGGCATTAAATTATCTGATAGATAGCTTTGATTCAGATATAATAACAATAGATTATAGAGTTAGAGGGTTTACAAGAGATATACATGGCCATAAGCTATATATTGATCACGACATAACATCAATCCAAGACTATATAGCACAGGAAACACTTGACAGATACAACTTGATTGATATGAATATTTATCAATCAAATATATTCCATACAAAGATGATGGTAAGGGATATAAAGCTTGATAATTATCTGTTTGAAAAGTCAGAGAGTGAATTAAACGAACAGGAAAAGAAGGATATAACAGATAAATTAAAGAGAGAAATGACTGAAATTTTCTACGGAATAAACCTTCCAAATGTAACGAAGTAAAATATTTAGAAAATTTAATATTTAAAAGCTATTGCATTAATTATTTCTTGCTGATATAATTAATGTTACAGGTGAATAAAATACTTTTACGTGTTACTGATTCGATCAGGCATGAGTAAAAGGTATGGAAAATTAGGTTCATCCGTTTGGGTGCCTAATTTATTGTACCTTTACTCATGCCTTTAATATTTTATTTTAAATACAAAAATATATAAAAACTCATTAGGAGGGGAAAGTTTATGTCAACAAAAAAAGCATTTGGTGTCCTACAAAAAATAGGTAAAGCCCTAATGCTACCAGTTGCTCTACTTCCAGCAGCAGGTATACTACTTGCATTAGGTAATATGTTCCAAAACCAAGCATTCTTAGAAAAGGCACCTGCCTTTGGATCAGCAAGTGTACAAGCTATTGCAAGGGTTATGGAACAATCAGGAGGTATTATTTTTGGTAATCTACCACTTATCTTCGCAGTAGGTGTTGCAGTAGGTCTTGCAGGAGGAGAAGGTGTTGCAGGGCTTGCGGCAATAGTTGGTTTCTTAATAATGAATGTTACTATGGGAATAGTAGCAGGTGTAACACCAGCACACATAGGAAAGAGCCCAGCTTATGCAAATGTTCTTGGTGTTCCAACACTTCAAACTGGTGTGTTTGGTGGTATTATAGTAGGTTTAGTTGCTTATGCACTATATGAAAAGTACTATACAATAGAACTACCACCATTCTTAGGATTCTTTGCAGGAAAGAGATTCGTTCCAATTGTAACAGCAGCAGCATCAATAATATTAGGACTTGTGATGGTTGTTGTATGGCCTCCAATTCAAAATGGACTTAACGCATTCTCAAGCTCAATGATTGATGCAAATAAGACTATAGCAGCATTTATATTTGGAGTTATAGAAAGAGCACTTATTCCATTTGGATTACACCATATATTCTATAATCCATTCTGGTATCAATTTGGTGAATATACAGCAAAAACAGGACAACTTGCAGGTCAAGTTGTTAGAGGTGACCAAGCAATATTCTTCCAACAACTTAAGGATGGAGTTCCATTTACAGCAGGTACATTTATGACAGGTAAGTTCCCATTTATGATGTTTGGTCTTCCAGCAGCAGCTCTTGCTATGTATCACGAAGCAAGACCAGAAAAGAAGAAGGTTGTTGCAGGTATTATGGCATCAGCAGCACTTACTTCATTCTTAACAGGTATAACAGAACCAATCGAATTTACATTCCTATTCGTAGCACCAGCATTATATGCTGTACACTGTGTGTTTGCAGGACTTTCATTTATGATAATGCACATACTAAATGTTAAGATAGGTATGACATTCTCAGGTGGTATAATTGACTTTATACTATTTGGTGTAATACCAAATAGAACTTCTTGGTGGCTTGTAATACCAGTAGGTTTAGTATTCTCAGTAATCTACTACTTTGGATTTAGATTTGCAATAAGAACATTTAATCTAAAGACTCCTGGTAGAGAAGATGAGGAAGTTGAAGGAGCAACAGAAGCGGCAGCTACAAATTCAACACTTGCAGCAAATGTTTTAGAAGCTCTTGGAGGAAAGGAAAACATTAAGTACCTTGATGCTTGTATAACAAGACTTAGAGTAAATGTAGTTGATCCTAAGAAGGTAAATAAGGATAGATTAAAGCAACTTGGTGCTGCAGGAGTAGTTGAAGTTGGCGATGGTATCCAAGCTATATTTGGACCAAAGTCAGACAACATTAAGAGTGAAATAAAGAAGATAGCAGGTATATGATAAAATAGAGGCTTGGTTTTTAAACCAAGCCTCTATTTTATATTTTATTACTATTTTTTACAAACTCTGTTTTAGACACATAAAAGGATTTCAAAAAGGCTCTTTCATAATCTTTAGCAATTCTTGGCTTTTCGGCTTTGAAAAAGTCCGTAATTCGGCACAGGAAGTGCCGAGCCGAGCGGCCATCAGGACGATGGCATCGCGAGGGTAGGACTTTTCAAACAAAGAAAAGCCTTAGAATTGCTTGGCGAAATGAACGTAATCCAAAGAAATCCTTTATGTGTCTAATAAAAAAGTCTTGGTTAAAACCAAGCCTTTTATTTTACTCTTCCCAACAGTCTGCGTTCTTCAATCCCTCTATATTTCTTGCCTTAAACTTAGGATCAAATCCTTCTTCCCTTTGCTTTTCATAATCCTTTAAAACCTTAAATGCAACATTTCCAAGAAGAAGTATTGCAATTATATTTAATATAGCCATAAGTCCCATAAACAGGTCTGCTAAATCCCATACTATTTGAAGTGAAGCAATTGAGCCCCACATAACCATTGCTACAACAAGTAATCTATATATATTTAAATAAGTCTTGCTTGGTTTAATGAATTCAATGTTTGTCTCACCATAGTAGTAGTTTCCTATAACTGAACTGTAGGCAAATAGGAATATGCATATTGCTATAAATATACTTCCCCAAGAACCAACGTGATGAACAAGGGCGTTTTGAGTAAGTTGTATACCTGTAACATCTGGATTTGTATATTCACCAGATGTTAATACTATAAATGCTGTTGCACTACAAATTAATAGTGTATCTGTAAATACGCTAAGTGTTTGAATAAGTCCTTGTTTTGCAGGGTGTGATGTGTGGGCTGTTGCTGCTGCATTTGGTGCACTTCCCATACCAGCTTCGTTTGAGAAAAGACCTCTCTTTATACCCATCATTATTGCAGCACCTATACCACCACCAACTGCTTGTTTTACTCCAAAGGCACCTTCAAAAATCATCTTAAATACTGAAGGTATTAATGTTATATTCTTTAAAACTATAAATAGTGCAACCGTAACATAGGCTATTGCCATAACAGGAACGATTGCTTCTGCTGTTTTTGCAATTCTCTTAACTCCACCAAATATAATTATTGCTGTTATAAAGGCTATTACAGCACCTGTTATATAAGTTTTTATTCCAAATGCTTTTTGGAAGGCTTGAGAAATTGTGTTTGCTTGAACAGAATTAAATACAAGCCCGAAACATATTGTTATAAGGATTGAAAAAAGTATTCCCATCCATCTTTGACCTAAGGCTCTTTCCATATAGTAGGCAGGGCCTCCGCGATAGTTTTCACCATCTTTAACTTTATAAACTTGTGCGAGTGTGCTTTCAACAAAGCTTGATGCACCACCAATTATAGCTATAACCCACATCCAAAATATAGCACCAGGACCTCCAACGGTTATTGCTGTTGCAACGCCCGCAAGGTTTCCTGTTCCAACACGGGATGCGGTACTTATACAGAAGGCTTGAAAGGATGAAATATGGCTTGTCCCCTTTGCACTGCCTGTTCCTTCTGTTAGAAGTTTAAACATCTCCTTGAAGTATCTTAGCTGAACAAATCTTGTTCTGAAGGAAAAATAAAGTCCGGCTGCAATTAATAGTGCAATTATAATATAAGACCAAAGAATGTTGTTTGTATTATTGATTAAATTTGATAACAATTGATCCATACCACACCTCCAATTTTTAATTTTAACAAAATTGTATCAGATTCGACTTAATTAGTCAATTGAAAGAAAATTACAAAAATATATGGTATAATAAAAAGAAAGGGGGGCTTTGTATGAAGATTAAATTCTGTGGTGCAGCAGGACAAGTTACAGGTTCTTGCTACCTAATTGAAACAAACAAAAGAAAATTTTTAGTTGATTGTGGAATGTTTCAGGGAAATGTATTTGATTTAAACTATGAACCATTTCCCTTTAATCCAAAGGATGTTGATTTTGTAATTCTAACTCACGCCCATATAGACCATTCAGGAAGACTTCCTATGCTTTATAAGCAAGGCTTTAGGGGAACTGTGTATGCAACATCTGCAACCTGTGATTTGGTAAATATAATGCTTAAGGATAGTGGTCATATTCAGGAGTTTGAAGCAAAATGGAGGACTAAAAAGAGATTAAGAAAGGGGCTTGACCCGGTTGAACCTTTATATACGGTTGAAGATGCACTTGTTGTTAATGATTATCTTTATAGGGCATCATATGATAAGTGGATTACAATTGATAAAAACATAGAGTTTATGTTTAAAGATGCTGGGCATCTTTTAGGCTCTGCAATAGTAGTTATAAAGATAAAGGAAAATAAAAGGGAGAATATTATAACCTTCAGTGGAGATTTGGGTAACTTTAATATTCCAATAATAAAAAATTATGAGTATATAGATTATACAGATTATCTTGTAATTGAATCAACATATGGAAACAGATTTCACGAATCAAGGGCAGAAGAGGCAAAATCCCTATATGATATAATAATAAATACTGTTAAAGCAGGGGGAAATGTAATAATACCTGCCTTTTCAGTTGGAAGGACACAGGAGGTTTTATACATTTTAAATCAATACATTGATATCGAAAAAAAGGAAGAACTAAAAAATATAGAGTTTTATCTTGATAGTCCTCTTGCAAGGGAGGCACTTGAGATATTTGAGAAGCATAAGGAATGCTATGATGAAGAGGCATTAAATTTATTGTCAAAAGATATAGATGTGCTTCACTTTGATAATCTTTATATTGTACAAACAGCTGAGGAATCCCAAGCATTAAATGAGAAGCAGGGGGTAGTTATAATTTCTGCAAGTGGTATGTGTGAAGCAGGTAGAATAAAGCACCATTTAAAACATAATATATGGAAAAAGAACACCTCTATAATATTTGTTGGTTATCAGGCTGAGGGAACATTAGGTAGAAGAATATTAGATGGAGAGAAAAGGGTAAAAATATTTGGGGAAGAAATGGTTGTAAATGCCAACATATACAGCATTCCTTCGTTATCAGGGCACGCAGATTTAGGAGGACTTTTGAATTGGGTAAAGAACATTAAAAATGGTGTTTTTAAGAAAATATTTGTAACCCACGGTGAAGAGGAGGCATCTAAAAATTTAAAGGAGGAACTTGAGAGGTTTGTTCAATGCAAAGTTGAAATACCTAAGCTGTATGATGAATTTCAGAGATTTCGCACTTGAAAATTTTTAGGGTGGTAAGTCCGTTGATTTATAAGGGTTAAGAAATAGTAAGTAGAAATTAGGTATTTTCCGATTTTTACTGGAAAATATAGAGAAAAAATTTGCATAAAGAAAGCATCCTTTTTATAATAGTTTTGCCACAAACAAACATAAAAAGGATGCTGATGAAATGAACAAAAGTTATTTAAAACAAATGCTCACTTACTTTTCTAAAGTATATCATCTTGGAGAAAAA
>NZ_AXAA01000014.1:62293-75262 GCF_000472625.1 Caloramator sp. ALD01 | reverse complement strand
TGTTTAAATCGGACCATATTGGAATTGAAACTTCCTTGCCTTGAAACCATATTCCTGGCTTGCTGGATAGTTTAAATCGGGCCATATTGGAATTCAACCTTTTTTAAAGAGCAATTTTTTTAAGTTGCTCTTTTTTTATGTTTAAAAAATAAAAAAAGGGTAATAAATTTAATGAAAAGGAGGGATAAAATGGAAGTGCCTGCAATAGATTTAAAAGCTACAGGAGTAGAAATTAATTATTTATTAGTATGTAAAAGGAAACTTTGGCTTTACTCAAAAGGTTTAACTATGGAGCATAATTCAAATAAGGTAGAAATAGGTAAGCAAGTACACGATGATAAATTAGAAGGGAAAAAAACAGAGTTATTAATCGATGAAACAATAAGAATTGATTATATTGATAAGGACTTAACAATACACGAAATAAAAATGAGCAGAGCTGAAGAACAGGCTACAAAATATCAGATACTTTATTATATTTACTATTTGAGACAGAAAGGTATTCAATGTAGCAAGGGGGTAGTACACTACCCTCAAGAAAGAAGGACAGAAACAATAGTATATGATGAAAAAGCTTTTGATGAAATACATATTTTACTTAATGAGATTAATTATATAAAACAATTAAATATTCCACCAAAACCAGAGGTCACCCATAAATGTAAAAAGTGTAGTTACTATGAATTGTGTTTTTGTTAAGGAGTGGTTATATGAAAAGAAATTATTATATTATGAACAGTGGCAGACTAAAAAGAAAAGATAATACTCTATATTTTGAAAATGAACAAGGTTCTAAAGCCATACCTGTTAATGATGTAGAAAGTGTCTTAATTTATGGTGAAGTAGATATAAATACAAAAGCACTTAATTTCTTATCACAGAATAATATAATGGCACATATTTTTAACTATTATGGATACTATTCAGGTACGTTTTATCCAAGGGAAAAATATAATTCGGGATACCTAATTATACAACAAGCAAAGCATAATATAGATAATGAAAAAAGATGCTATATAGCAAGAGAAATACTTTATTCTGCAAGCTACAATATAGTAAAGAATATAAAACATTACGAGGATAAGGATATAAAACTAAAAGAAATCATAGAAAAAATAGAAAAACTAAGGCAGAACCTTTTAACAGCTTTTGATATACCAACTATAATGGGTATAGAAGGCAACATAAGACAACTCTATTATGAATCAATCCCGATTATAATAAGCGAAAGATTTGAATTTAAAGAAAGAGTAAAAAGACCACCTAATAATCCTATGAACGCCTTAATTTCTTTTGGAAACTCTGTTATGTATACAACCGTATTAGGTGAAATATACAATACTCAGTTAAACCCTACCATAAGTTATCTACATCAACCTGGAGAGAGAAGGTTTTCTCTTGCTCTTGATATCGCAGAGATATTTAAACCAATTATAGTAGATAGAGTAATATTTAAATTAATTAATGAAGGGATTATAAAGGAAAGTGATTTTTTAAAGGAGTTAGAGTATTGTTATTTAAACGATGAAGGCAGAAAAAAGTTTTTAAGAGAATATGAGAATAAGCTTTCATCTACAATTCATCATAAGAAATTAGATAGAGAGGTTAGTTACAGGACGTTAATTAGGCTTGAACTTTATAAACTAATTAAACATTTAATTGAAGAGGATAAATACGAAGGATTTAAGATGTGGTGGTAACTGTGTACGTTTTAATTGTATATGATGTTGGAGAAAAAAGAGTTAGTAAAGTTTTGAAATTTTTGAGAACATATTTAAATTGGATTCAAAATTCAGTATTTGAGGGAGAGGTTACTGAAGCACAGCTACATAAGATTAGAACACAGATTTATAAATTAATTGATACTGAAGAAGACTCAGTAATTATTTTTTCTTCAAGGGATAAAAAATGGTTAACTAAAAGTGTCATTGGAAAAGAAAAAAATGAAATAGATGTATTTATTTAGGGTTTTATAAAAATACAAAATATAGAAGGAATTTTTAAATAAGTGTAAAATATATTATATTAGAAATAAATTTTTGGAAATTTGTAAAATGTTTTAAAAGGAGGTGAATTGGTTGGGGTATTTTGATTATACAGGTAATCCCTTTGTTGACGCAGGTATTTCATCAATGCTGGCATATTTAAATAAGAAAAATCCACAAGATATAGATGATAATGACCTTGAAACGATTAAGAATTTATTAGTTAAACTATACCTTAAAGATAAGTGGAACAAAAGTTTATTTTCTATTTTTCCAAATAGCAAAGTTACTAATCCATCTATTAAAGATAAGCAAAAAGAGTATAGTAGTTTTTTAGATAACTTAATTAATGAAATAAAATGTATAAACACTGGTAATTATTGTGTATCTTGTGGTAAAAACAAAGTTGTAACAAAATATTCTAAATCGTATATTCCTTTAATTGGTTCTGGTAGCTATAGGAATTTTTTTTCGAATTTAATTGATGGTGAACGGTACTGTGCAGGTTGTGTATTTGCTATTCAAGTATCACCTTTAATTTATTATACTTGTGGGAAATATTTTGCTCTTATACATTCATCAGATTATTCAATTCAAAAATCTTGGGCAAGAATTTGTATTAAGGAAATTCAAAAACAAATTACTATAGATAATTATACAGGATGCTATAATGACAACTATTCAAATGCAGTAAATGCATTATTTAATATAGCAGACAAACTAATTGATGAATATTCAGATGAAATAGAAGAAGGTTCAGAAATAATGCTTTATAAATTTACAAATTATAATCAATCACCTGAACTTTTTATCTATAGATTGCCTGATAAAGTGTTTAAATTTTTAAAAAAGGTTCATTATTTATCTAATAGGAATGAATGGAACAGATTAGTAAAAAAGGGATATGTTTTAACAAAGAAAATAAAAGAATATGATGAAGAAAAGATAAAAAACCAAAGAAATAATGTATATGAAAGACTTTTAAATAATGAAAGCATAGTACGGTATTTTTTTATTAAGGGAAAAAGAGAAATAATTGGTGATTTTAGAATGTTTTCCCTCTATTTAAAGGAGGTGTTGGGATTGGATGAAAAGAGAATAGAGGCTATTAAAACTTTAGCAGACAATATATCAGAATACATAAAAAAGACAGAAAAATTAAATAGACTTTATGATTTAGAAAAGGCTGATACAAGAGCAAAATTTGCAAACGTTTTGTTGAAAATTACTAAGGACAAACTAAAAATGAATGAAGACAAGCCTTTAATTACAATGGAGGATTATGTTAACTATATAGTTAATGAAGGAAATTTTAGAGAATCTCAAGATATAATGCTCTTTAGAATATATGAAAATTTATTTGAATGGTTTAAGGGAAAAAATTTAACTGATTTAGAAGATGAGGAGGATAAATGATGAAAAATATATTGGGGTTTTATTATATAAATGCACCGCATTCTATTTTAAATAACGCAGGTTCGGATGAAGGGGCAAGAACAGATAACTGTGTTATTGTAAAAAAAATAAAAAAGGGAAGAGAAAGTTATGTCTATGTTTCACCACAGGCGTTTAGATATTGGTTTAGGAATTCATTAAAAAATGAAAAAGGATGGAATTTATCTCCTATTACAAGAGATAAAAAAATAGCTTTTACAGAAGTAAATCCAGTTGAATATGAAGATGATGATATGTTTGGATATATGAAGACAGAAGGTGGTACAGTTACAAGAATATCTCCCTTTAAATGTTCACCTTTGATTTCTGTTTTTCCAGAGAGAATAGTAAATGATTATGCTGTTATGTCAAGGCACGAAGGAGTTCCGGTTCCCTATGAGTACGAGTTCTATTCAACTGTTTTAAAGGGTATATTTGCAATAGATGTTGATAATTCAGGTTATTTTATAAAAAAAGAAAAGGCGGGCTACAAAAATATTTCAGATGATTTTTTAAAGAAATATAAGGATAATGGTAATGTTGAAATAGTAGAAGATGGAATAAAATTAAAAAGAGAAGAAAAAGTAAAGAGAATAAAGGATATGATTGAGGTTATTCCATATCTAACAGGTGGTGCAAAAGAAACAACTCATCTTACAGATATTGTACCAAGGTTTATAATATTACTTGCGATAAATGGAGGTAACCATATCTTAATGGATATTGCAAAGACTGATGGAGATAATGCAACCATTAATCTTAATGCTTTTAAAGAAATGTTAAGTGACTATGATGATAGAATATTAACAAATATCTATATAGGAATAGCAGATGGATTTAATGATAAATTAAAGGAAGAACTTCTTATGTTATCAAACGATTTTACAAAAAAGAAAATAATAGTATCAACAGTAAAGGATGCTTGTTTTAGTTTTTCGAGAGAAGTAGAAAATATTGTTGACTAAAGAGGTGGTTAGATGGAGGTTTTAAGAGTTCATATTAAGGGTTGGACAGCTTCCTTTAGATACCCTAATTTTATTTCAGGATATCAGCCAACACTTCCTGTTCCACCTCTATCGACAGTATTTGGAATTCTACAGAGTGTTAAAGGGGAATATGTTACATTGGAGAATACTGAAGTTGGGTACTTTTTTAAATGTAGTGGAAGGTGCGTTGATTTAGAACATATATATGAGGTTGATGAAAAATTTTTTGGAAAATCAAATATTTGTAGGAGAGAAATATTGTTTGAACCAGAGATATATTTGTATATAAAAGATATGAGATTTGAGGAGTATTTTAAAGAACCAAGATATCAGATTTTGCTGGGAAGAAGTCAGGATTTGGCATATATTGAGAGTATAAGGAAAGTAGAGTTAACTAAAGCAGAGGAACCTGTATTATTCGGAGGTACAACAGTTCCATTTCCTAATAAGGGGGCATTTGGTTTTGTTTTAGCTCTGCCCTCCTACTTTACAGAAGATATACCAAGAGAGGTAGTAGATGTTAAACCCTTCTACATAGTTGATGAATTTAGGAAGTGTAAAATAGATGGAGTTTATTATGATGAGGAATTAAATATTGGGGTGTATATGCATGGCAAATATTGATTCTGTGCTTGCTAAAAAGGAGGGGGAAACCCTCCTTTCTCATACAGAAAACGCACTTAAAGTATATAGAGATATAAAGGAGATTTATAGTGATGCTCAAAATATTATTAGGGACAATCAATTTTTCGAAAAATTGTTTGTTTCTATTTTTATGCACGATATAGGGAAAATATCAAAAGGGTTTCAGGAATCGATGAATTTAGGGAAAAAGTGGGGTTATAGGCACGAAATATTATCTGCAAGTTTATGTGGACTTATAAACAAAGAGGATGAATATATTTTTGATGTTGTAATGGCTATTATAACACATCATAAGGATTGTTATGAATTAAGAAAAAAATACAATACAAAGGATGAGGTAGCAGAGCAAATATTTGAAGAACAAATTAATATTTTTCTACAAGATGAGAGTAAAATAATAGAATTTTTAAATAATGTAGAAGAATTGTCGGAGAAATATTTAGGATATAGACTTAATATATTAAATAAAAAATTAAATAGGGATAGTTTAATAGATGGATATAAAAAATGTGTACACAAGTATCTAAAATTAAAGGATAGCTTTGATGAAATAGATAAAATTAAATATACTTTCTTAAAAGGTTTTGTCACAGCAGCCGATCATTTAGCGTCAGCAAATATCTATAATATTACAAAAATCAATGCAGATATAGAAAAAGTATTGGGATTTAAAACTTTTAGAAGCACACAGGAAGCTTGCAAAAAAATAACGGGGGATATTTTTTTAATAGCTCCAACAGGTAGTGGAAAAACAGAGGCTTCTTTACTTTGGAGCTTCAATCAGGGGAGAAGTAATAAAAGACTGTATTATGTTTTACCATATACAGCCTCAATTAATGCTATGTATAAAAGATTTGCCAATTATTTTGGAGAGGACAATGTCGGTGTTTTGCATAATAAGGCATCATATTTTTTAAATAAGTATTTATCTGAGAAGAATGAGGATATGTCTTATAAAGAGATTAAAAGCATACAGGATCTAAGTAAAAAAATATATAGACCTATTAAAGTTTTAACACCTCACCAAATTATAAAGAATTTTTTTGCAATAAAAGGATTTGAACAGAGAATAAGTGAAATGCAGGGAGGACTTTTTATTTTAGATGAAATTCATTCGTATGATGCAAGGCTCACAGCATTATTACTGTGTACCTGTAAATTTCTTAAAAAAATAGGTGCAAGTTTTTTTATTATGTCAGCTACTTTGCCTAAATTTATAATGGATATGTTTAAAGAGGAGTTAGAAATAAAAAACATTATTACTATGCCTAAAGAAGAATTAAAGGAGTTTACACGACATAGAGTTGTTATTAAAGAAGGATGTGTATATAAGTATATTGATGAAATAGTTGAAAAAGTTTTATCAGGAAAAAAAGTACTTGTAATTTTAAACACAGTTTCAGAGGCACAAAATGTTTATAAGCTTTTAGCTGAAAGATTGAAGGATACTTCTATAAACTATATACTTCTTCACAGCAGATTTATACTAAGGGACAGAGAAGAAAAGGAAAAGGACATAGATAATTACGATTTGCTGATTGCCACTCAAGTTGTAGAGGTATCGCTTGATATTGATTATGATACTTTATACACTCAACCAGCACCCTGTGATGCTCTAATTCAAAGATTTGGTAGAGTAAATAGGAAAAGAAAAAAGGGAATATGTGATGTAAATATTTTTACTGTAGGCGGAGAGAAGGATAAATTTGTATATAGAAATCAAGATTATGTTTTTAAAACATTAGAATGTCTAAGAGGAGTTGACATTTTAGAAGAGGATATAGTTCAAAACATAGTTAACGAAGTTTACCAAAATGGATACTCTGCTGAAGATAGGGAATTATTTAATAAAGTTAAAAATGGTTTTGAATATATAGTTAGTAACTTAACACCTATGATAGAAGATGAAATGCTTGAAGAAGAATTTGATAAGATGTTTGATTCATTCCAAGCTGTACCTTTTAAATTTAAAATGAATTATTTAAAAGCTATAGATGATGGAGAATATTTTGAAGCAATGGGATATTGTGTTCCAATAACATCTGGTCAGTTTTTTAGGTTTAAAAAAGAAAATAAGATAGAATATGATACAAAGTACCATATGTATTTTGTAAACTGTGAATATAATAGTGAGCTTGGCTTATTGGATGACGAAAGGGAAGATAATTTTATATAACTAAAATAGTGCTATAGTATTGTTTTTATATAATTTCCTAAGTTCGGCAGGTAATTTTATATGAACTGAACTATTTTAGTATATAATTAAAATTCTAAAAACATTGCTATATACCATTAATTTTTTATAATTACCTGTCGAATTATAATTTTTAATATAATTATAGATTTTAGCTTCAATTTTAATATTGAAATAATGGAAAAAATAAATTATATTAGTATATAAAGGAATAAAGTTTGTAAACCTCCTAAGGAATTTTTAATAACTGAAGGTTCCCGAAAAAAATAGGGTATTCATATTAGGAGAACCTTTAAAAAATGTGACTCCCCTAACGGATTTAAATCGGACCATATTGGAATTGAAACAAAATAGAAATAAATCAAAAAACATTTAGTAGTAAAGATTTAAATCGGACCATATTGGAATTGAAACGATTCATGCAATCTTACAAAAATTTGTTTACCTGCATATTTAAATCGGACCATATTGGAATTGAAACTTTGAGAAATATCTTGAAACGTTGTTTTAGTACCAAATTTAAATCGGACCATATTGGAATTGAAACTTTGCTATTGTGTTAAGAGCAAGAAGCAGTTTAAATATTTAAATCGGACCATATTGGAATTGAAACTAAATACAACACTCAGATTCTTCATATGATATTCTAAATTTAAATCGGACCATATTGGAATTGAAACTTAGGATCCCAAATAAACCAACTTGAATTGAACCAACGTTTAAATCGGACCATATTGGAATTGAAACAATATATAGGATATCTTTTACCTATCTTAGGAGTTTCGTTTAAATCGGACCATATTGGAATTGAAACTAACTATTAAAAGTGTAAATTTGCATTTCATTTGGAGTTTAAATCGGACCATATTGGAATTGATATTAGTGATTAGGTATAAGTGTATGTAAAAAAATGTTGCATTTAATAATTCAACTAAAAATAGTTGCGTTTTTTTATAAAAAGGATGTATCTAACCAAGCAAAATGCTTGGTTTTTTAATTTAGTTTACAAATAGTGTTTATTGAAAAAATAAAAATTATAAACTATAATATAAATCAGTTATATGTAAAATAATTCTATTTAAAATAATAAATGTATTAAATGATTATTTATGTAATGGGAAGGGGTTTTTTATGAGTTTTCATTTAGAAATATTTAAATCAAATATTCAATTAAAAGAACAAAAGTTTCATGAGTATACTTTAAGTGGTGTTGGAAGTGTGGATAATTTTTATGAAGCAGTAGGGAAAGCACAATATGCATTATCTTCTCAGAATAAATTTGAGTTTGTATCAAGAATGGGAGATATGTATCTTTATTCATTAAAAAAATTAGAAAACATGCCTGAAATAAAAGGAGTGAAAATAGAGTATACTGGATGTAAAAGCTTGGATATTAAAAATCATAAAGAGGTATATTCTAATTTAATTGTTTACTACATAAATAAAATTTTAAAGAATAAGAAGATTTATGACAAAACAGAAGAAAAAGAAGTAGAAAAGTATAAAATAAAATTTAGGAAAAGCATTTTAAACCCTGTGATTTTACAAAAAGAAGAGAATAAAAAAATTTATACTTCAATTGTAAATCGTGATGGAATAAGAGTATATAGGGTTTTTGATATAATGCCTTTTATTGATGATCATGGATATGCATATTTAAGATGTGATATTAATCATATATTTGAAAGTGATAAAACAATATATGATATGATGAAAGAAAATAAAAATGTAATAGGATTAAAAGTTGATTATTTATGGACAAACAATACAAATAGTACAGGTATAATTGAAGGCATCCTTGACAAGACAATATCGGATAAACTAAGTGAATTAAAGGGGCAATCCCTAATAGATTATTTTATTAATAATAAACAAGGATATAGAGTTAATAAATTTACTGAAGAAGATAAAAAAGCAAATGTAATTAAAGTAAAGGGCCATAAAAATACATTTTATTTTATTCCACATTCTTTAAAACAAGTAATTGATAGAGAAAGCTTAAAAAGTATAGATAGTAAGTTTTCAAGCGATATTGAAAAATATATAAAAATGGATATGAATTATAGAATGAGAAGTCTATCTGACTTTTTAGATGATATTGGTGAAATAAAGGAATTGGAAAACTTAAGGTTTGACTTTAATTTAAATAGTATTGATAAGCTTGGATTTAAGCAAGGGAAAATAGATAAACCTTGTTTCTTAGTATCCAATGGAAAAGTAATAAAGAACAAAAAAGAGGTATTCTGTAAAGGATATTATTTAAAACCAAATAATAAAATAAGGGTTGCTATTATGTGCCCAGAAGGTTATGTAGAAGAATCTAAAAATGCACTTTCAAAAATTTTGAGTTTTAACAAAAATGGGTATATAGTTAGTAATGATAAAACTGAACAAAAAAATTTTGCTATAAAATCATTATTGGATTTAGAATATACGGGAATTTTTTGTAAATACAAACTTGGAGATATTACCGAGTATAAAAGAATTGCTGGTAATTTGATTAAAAGCGAAAAAGAATTTGATTTAGTTTTGTGTGTAATACCAAATAAATCAGATGAATCGAATCCTTATTCAGAGTTTAAAAAAATATGGGCTAAGCATAATATACCATCACAGATGATATGTATTGACAGTTTAAAGATAATCAATAATTGTAAGGACTTAAATAATTATAATGGAATTTATTATATATATGAAATTTCCTTAGGGATACTTGCTAAATCTGGAGGAGTTCCTTGGGGATTAAAGGAAATTAACAGCGATGTAGATTGCTTTGTAGGCTTAGATGTAGGAAATCCATATAAAGGAATAAGGTATCCATCGTCTTCAGTTGTATTTGATAAAAATGGTACATTAATAAATTATTTTAAACCGGAAATTCCTCAGACAGGTGAAATAATTGTTGAAGGAATACTGCAAGAAATTTTTGATGAAATAATATTAAGTTATGATAGAAAATTTAAACAAAAACCTAAACATATTGTTATTCATAGAGATGGTTTTGCAAGAGAAAACATAAATTGGTATATAAATTATTTTTCACAAAAAAATATTAAATTTGATATAGTAGAAGTTAAAAAACAAGGAGCAGTTAAATTTGCAATAAAGGATAAAGAAATATTTAAAAATCCTGAAGCAGGATGTTATTTAACAAATGGAAAATATGCATATTTAATTACTAATGATATAAAGATAGGTTCTCCAAGACCATTAAAAATAGAAAAGGTTTATGGGGACACATCACTTGATGATATTGTAAAGCAGATATTTTATCTTTCAGAACTTCATGTTGGTTCATTTAAAAAGACAAGATTACCTATAACTACGGAATATGCGGATAGAATTTCAAAGAATATTATGTATATACCATCAGGATGTTTGAGTGAAAAATTATTTTTCCTATAAACCTATTGAATATGAGTTTTAAAATAAAAGACAGGAATATCTTTGATATAATTTAAAAACTATTTAACATAAAAATTTACAGATGTATGTATAAACAAAGTACATTATGGCAATATAACTTATAGGTAATAATTTTTTATAAAATTATTGCAAATATTACCTATAAGTAATATAATATAGGTAAGGAGAAAATATATGAGTTCTTTTGGGAAAATAATTTATCCAGAACAGTTTTTAACAAATAAGATACTAATGCATAGTGAATGTGAACAAGAAATGAAGGAGTTTCTCGAAAAAAGTGGATATAAGTCATTGTTTACAAGACAATTTAGATTGAGAATTAAGTATATAGAAGATAGATGGACAGAATGTTATCAAAAAAAGGATTGGTTTGAGATATTAAAAGCTTCTGATGGATTATATTGTATGAGATTTAAAAGCATGAAAAATTTAAGAATAATATTTAAGTTTACAGATTTGGAAAGAAAAAATATAGTGATACTTTTATGCACGTTTGAAGAAAAGGATACAAAGCATTATAAAAATGCAATTAAAATTGCTAATAAAAGACTTGAAGAAATAATTTATAAATAATAGAGGTGTTGATTATGGAAACAAAAAAACTAAAAAATGTATGGAATTTTATAGATGAAATTTCAGATGATGAAGAAAAAGATTATTTTGAATTAGATGATATATTATATAATGTATCAATGAAGATTTTTGATTATAGAACCAGTAACGGATTAACTCAAAAACAATTAGCAGAAAAATTAGGAATAAAGCAGTCGATGGTATCAAAGCTTGAGAGTGGAGAGTACAATCCAACTATAGAGCAACTTTGGAAAATATCTAAAAAATTGGGATGGAAGTTTAATGTTATTTTTGAAGAAAGCAATTCAATTGAGGCTAATGTATGGGATGAAGTAGATATACAAAATGAAGATTTAGATATAAAATTTGATGAAAAGTTGGTGGAAAATGCATGATTAAGTCAAATGATATTTTAGCGGATTTTCAATTTTTAGGAAACAGAGTGTCTAATTTTTCAATAGAAACAAAGCAAATTGTGAGTAAAAATGAAAAAATAAATATTAGTTATGAGTTTGATTATAATATACTAAATATCGAAGAAGATGATAAGAAGTATTTTGGATTATTAGAATTTATTGTAGTAGTTAAGTCTAAAGTGAAAAATTCAATATTATTTAAGATAAATTTAACTATTGAGGGAGCTTTTATTGGTAATAAGGAAAAAATAAAAAAAGAAGATTTTGAGAGAATGCTTAAGATAAATGGAGTAACTACTTTATCTCAATTATCCCGTTCATATATTTTGAGTGTAACAGCATTATCTGGTATAAACCCTCCTGTAAAGCTTCCAATGATAAATATATTTCAACTAATATATAAAAAGGAACAGAAAAAAGAAAATGATTTCAACCACACCAAGTAAAATTTGGTGTGGTTTTAAATTTATCTAATTAGTGTTACACAGATATAGTGTGAATTACGAATAAATTCAAAATATTATACTTAATGTCATTATATTTTATTCTATAAATAAATGATGGTTTAGTAGAGTTATTAATAAAAAATGAAAATATTTTAACAAACTATTTTTTGTAGTATAATATAGGTAAATGGTTTATATTGTATATTTTTGTATTTTAAAAATGAATATAAAAAATTATACATGGTAGAGTAAAATTATATATTTAAAAAGAAGATTGTTATATTTCAAATTTCACCCAAGTTAAATGTGAAATTGGATATTAATTACCAAATATCACACTTTCACTTGGGTGTTTTTGCTTATAAAATAATAGTTTTTTAAATTTTATGTAGTAGGCATAAGTTTAATATTGAAATAATGGAAATAATAAGATATATTAGTATATAGAGGAATAAAGTTTGTAAACCTCCTAAGGAATTTTTAATAACTGAAGGTTCCCGAAAAAAATAGGGTATTTATATTAGGAGAACCTTTGAAAAATGCGACTCCCCTAACGGGTTTAAATCGGACCATATTGGAATTGAAACATTCTAAATGACGCAGTATCAACAAATGTATTCAAAGGTTTAAATCGGACCATATTGGAATTGAAACGGCTCATAATATCCAAAAAAAGGTTCAATACTACCTGTTTAAATCGGACATATTGGAATTGAAACTATGAAAAAATGATTTATCCTGAATGGCTAGTTGCAAGTTTAAATCGGACCATATTGGAATTGAAACTTCTATGAAGGGAGAAGATAATTATGTCTATAATGGAAGTTTAAATCGGACCATATTGGAATTGAAACATAATTTAAG